>NZ_JAQUOY010000039.1 GCF_028716865.1 Candidatus Methylomirabilis sp.
CTATGATGCATATAATCCCCTCCTTATCACCGGTAATCACTCCATCAACCTGTCCCCGCGGTGGTCTCCTGATGGCAAGAAGATCGCCTATACCTCCTATCGGGATCGGAACCCGGACCTGTTCGTGATCGATCTAGAGACCGGACGGCGTCAAAAGATCTCGTCGAACCCAGGGCTCAACGTCGCCCCAGCTTGGTCTCCGGATGGAGAGTGGCTTGCCTTCTCGATGAGCAGTGGGATGGGCACCAACCTCTTTCTTATCCGGCCGGATGGGACCGGCCTTCGTCAACTGACGCAGGGGCCGCACATCGATATCTCCCCCTCCTTCGCTCCGAACGGACGGCAGATCGTGTTTAATTCGGATCGGGGCAGTACTCCTCAGATCTATCTGATGGATATCGACGGGACGAACATCCGGCGTCTGACCTTTGGGGTCGGAGATTATAGCGTGTCGCCTCGGTGGTCCCCGCGCGGGGACAAGATCGCCTTTGTGGGTAGACAGCGCGGGAGCTTCGACATCTATCTGATCAATCCTGACGGCACAGGACTGGTCCAGTTGACTTCGAACTCGCGCAATAACGAGGAACCATCATGGTCGGCTGATGGTCGGCATATTCTATTTACCTCGACGCGGAATAGTCAGCGGCATCTGTACATTATGAAGGCCGATGGATCGAATCAGCGTCAATTGACTAGGGACGGAAAGGAAAATTACCTCGCCGACTGGTCGCCGTAGGCAAGGCTGGGCAGTTCTTTTCAAAGGACAACCGTGAAGGCGTAACCGGGAAATTGGCGGACTAGCGTAGAAGAGGATCGTTGGCAAGAATATGGGGAGGAATTCGAGATGAGATGGATGCAGCGAACATGGATCGGTTCCACCATCACGTTGGCTCTTACGATGCTGTTTCTGACCGGCTGTCCGAAACGGCCGGATGTTGTAGAAACTGTTCCGAGGCCGATGGCGCCGCAAGGCGAGGTCGGGATGCCGACGCCTCCGCCATTGCCAAAAGTTGCCATTCCAGAAGAGAAGTCTCCCACTGAGGTCGCTGCCCAGCCGTCAGAAGCCAAGCCGACCACCGAAGCCGGTGCGGTTCCGGAGGCTAAGATCGCTGAGGCGGAGGTGAAACCGGAGCCCTCAGCGGAGGGCAAGGCGGCGGCAGAACCAGAGCTGGCACTGAAAGATATCTACTTCGACTATGATCAGTCTGCCATTCGAGAGGACTCGAAGAAGCAATTGAATGAGAACATTGAATGGCTCAGGAAAAATCTCGCGGGTAAGGTGACTATTGAAGGCCACTGCGACGAGCGCGGTTCCAGTGAATACAATCTTGCGCTTGGCGAGCGGCGGGCCAGAGCAACGCGCGATTACTTAACGGCTGCCGGGATCGGTGCGGATCGAATCAGCACTATCAGTTTTGGGAAGGAGCGCCCATTCGCTCTAGGACATGACGAATCCGCATGGAAGTGGAATCGGCGAGCCCATTTTACCCCTAGCGCGAAATGACGAGACGCTTGCAGCAGTCGACGCCAGAGAGAAGGGGATGAGACCTTATCTTCTGCTAGCGGCTGCGCTGACCTTCAGCGTGTTGACTATGGGATGTGAGGGAGACCTGCCCCTGCGCATGGTTCAGCGGGATGTCGACTCAATGAGGAGCGAGGTGGCAGCCGTCGCCAGGACAGGTGAAGGAACCAGGATGTTCATCGAGGAGCATCTCAGGAAGGTCGAGGATCGCCTAGAAAAGAGCGAGCGCACTCGGGCAGCCCTGGAAGAGAAGCTGAGGAAGTTGGATTCGGATCTCAAGAGCCAAGCGGCGAAGGTCGCCCAGGAACGACAGGAAAGACAAGGGTTCCTTCAGTCCCAGGCGGCTCTCACTGTAAAGCTTGATGAGTTGACAACCGAGGTGCGCTTGGCTCAGGGGCAGACCGAGGGGATTGGTCATGGCATTGCGGAGATCAATAGGCGAGTTGATGAGTCTGGGCGTCAGATCGAGCAGTTCGGACGACGATTGAATGGGCTCGACAAGCAGGTCAATCAGTCCGTTGTTGCTTCACAGGAGGCGACGACTGTGGCCCAGCAGGCGGTGGCTGCCTCCCAGCAGACTGCAAAGCAAGTGACGGCAGCGCTGGGACAAATGGCCCAACAGACGAACGCTGCAATTGAGCAGGTCAACACTACCGCACAACTGGCCTTGACCGAAGCCAGAAAAACGACCAAGGGAAAGCCGATCACTGGTTCTGCCGACTTGCCTCGCGCCGGGACGCAGCCCATGCCCCCTGCGGTTGCCCCGATCATGGCGCCCCCTCTTGTTCCGTCTGCGCCGGCCACCCAGGCCCCAACTCAAGGGGCTGTGCCCCCTCCACCCGCCGCTCAGAAGGTAGAGTCGCCTGCGCCGCCGGCCTCGGCTGCTCGATCGATGGCTAGTCCGCAGAGCGCTGAGGAGCTATACAGCCATGCGCTCTCCGACTATACGAAGGGCAACTATGAATCAGCAATCAACGGTTTCCGGCGCATCGTTGAACTTTACCCCAACTCCAGGCGTCTGCCGAACGCCCGATACTGGCTTGGCGAGTCGTATTATAGCCAGAAGAATTATGACCAGGCGATTACGGAGTTCGAGTTACTTATCAAGCAGTTCCCAAAGTCGCAAGAGGCGAAGCGGGCCAAGGGTCGGCTGAGTCAGGTTAGATAAGGAAGGTCAGGCGTTGAGAGTTGAGGATAGCGCCTTATCAGAGTCGAGCGACTCAAAAGGTGGGGCCATACGGACCATCATTGCCATCAAGGCTCTTGGCGGGGTCCTGTTCTTATTGATCGGCCTGAGTGCCTTTGCCCTGATCAACAAAGACGTTTCCGATTTGGCAGAGGGAGCGGCCGATACGTTGGGCGTTGATCCAGAGAACCAGTATCTCCTGCAGTTACTCGAGTGGCTCACCGGGGTGTCTCCGAGGCAGATCGTCGCGATAGGGCTCGTGACCATCACGTACTCAGCCCTGCTGATGACCATGGCCTGGGGACTTCACCTGGGACGGGTATGGGCTGACTGGCTGACGATTGGCGCGACGGGGCTCTTCATTCCCGTTGAGCTGTACGAAACGGTCTGGTCGTTCCGCCTCACCTACGGGGTTGCTCTTACAATCAACGTTTTTGTCGTCTGGTATCTGATCTGCCGCCGCATTCGATCGTTCTCGCTTGAGCGAACAAGGATGCGCCTGCCGCGCGACAACTCCCATTCCGGGCACACTTAGCCTTTCACAACACTCTCGACGACCAGCTCGCCCATTTGCGCCGTGCCAACAAGCACTGTGGGGCCGGGTTGCCAGATATCGGGCGTTCGGTAGCCTCGCTCGAGCACCTGGCTTACCGCAGCCTCGATAGCGGCTGCTGCTGACTCGTGGTGGAGTGAATGGCGCAGGAGCATTGCGACGGACAGGATCGTGGCGAGAGGGTTGGCTTTATCCTGCCCGGCGATGTCTGGAGCGGAGCCATGGATCGGTTCGTATAAGCCTGGGCCATCGCCCAGGCTTGCCGAAGGCAGCATTCCGATAGAGCCGACGAGCATGGCGGCCTCGTCGCTTAGGATATCTCCGAACGTATTCTCGGTCAGCACGACGTCGAAGCGTCGGGGATCGCGGATGAGCTGCATTGCGCAGTTGTCTACCAGCATATGGTCCAACTCGATGTCCGGGAACTCCTTAGCCGCTTCGATGACCACTTGGCGCCAGAGCTGGGAGCTGGCCAGCACATTGACCTTATCGACCGAGGTGAGTCGCTTCCGACGCTGCGCGGCGATCTGAAATCCGATCCTGGCAATCCGCTCGATCTCATGGGTAGTGTAGATGAGCGTATCCACGCCTCGTTTTCCCTTGCCGTTTTCAACGGGGACGATCCCCTTCGGCTCGCCGAAGTAGAGGCCACCGGTCAACTCGCGCAGTACCATCAGATCGACCTCCTCAATGATTTCGCGCTTCAGTGGCGAGGTATCAACGAGGGGGGCGAATAGCTTCACTGGTCGGAGGTTCGCGTACAGTCCCAGCTCCTTACGGAGGAGGAGCAGACCACGCTCCGGCCGGCGATCTACCGGCAGGCTGTCCCATTTGGGACCACCGACCGCGCCGAAGAGGATCGCATCGCACACACTGCAGAGTTGCCGCGTCTCCTGTGGGAGCGGTGTGCCGTGCTTGTCAATGGCGGCCCCCCCGACGACCCCCTCTTCGAACTCCAAGGGGATGCCGAAACGGGCTCCGGCAGTCGCGAGAATCTTCGCCGCCTCCCGGACCACCTCTGGACCAACCCCGTCTCCGCCTAGGACTGCAATCCGAGCCATTCTCCCTCCATCGCTCTTTTGAGTCTCATTATGAGGCACAGCCGAAGTAATCTCGCTCGATGAGTATCACGGCGATTTAGGCAGGTCAAGGGGAAAGGCAGACCCTCACCCTTTCATGATCCTTCTCTCTCCACAGCGTGGAGAGGGCAGAGTGATGGGAGAAGAGTGGGAGGAGGGGCATCAGGCACGCTCAACAAGCGTGTGACCGCCGTAACCTCACGGTCTGAACTGGAAAGTCTGGACCCCTAGGCTCAATTGATTCGAGGACTGCAGGGGATTACTGCCCGCGACCGCCAGCCCCGCATAGGTGAAATAGGTACCGACCGGTTCAAGACCCGTAAACGTGTATGAAAACGGGACTATAAGCTCCGAGCTAAGCGTCACGTTTGAGAGAAAGGAGATGGGAGTAGGACCGAGGGTGAACGAGATGGCCCCACCGGACCCCTGCAGCAGCGAGAGGAACGTGATGCTGTCAGGTAGAAGAGCTCCGAGATAGATGTCTACCTGAGTCGGTGTGGAGCCCGGAGCGAGTGTGGCCTGATAGGCGATTGTTTGGCCCGCATGGAAGGCTGAGCCGTTGAGCGCGACAGCAGCCGTCGGCGGCGTAGTGCCTAAGCTAGTAGAAATAGAGGCCCTTCCACTCACCGCATTAGCAAAGTACGGGATCCAGGCCGAGCGGATCGTATCAATTTTGCTGAGGTCGGTCGATGAGGGTATTGTACCGGTCCTGATCAATAGAATGAACGCTTGGTGCCAGACGGTCGTCGGGTTGACGCCGGTAAAGCCTGGCGGCCGAACCCCCTCGATGGCCGTAATCTGAGCAATAGAGACATTCTGTCGCGTGCCGCTGACAGTCACGCCTATTTCAGGTGGGCTGCTCCGTGTTCTTGTTGTCCCTGTAGGATTCCTGATGAAAAAGAAGTTCGGGACCTCGCTGGCTGATCGGAGGCCCATTGCGTACTGATCCAGGGGACTATACCGGATGGTCAACTCATTCGAGGTGAAGGTTCCGTTGGCGTTATCGATCCAATTGTTACCTTCCATGTCCGAGGCATCGCTATCAAGGAAGAAGCTCCAATGCGCCAAATCTCTCCCCAGGAGAAGGTCGCTGCTGACTCCGCCGTCGTCGAAGCTCAGGAAGGCCAACCACTGATGGCCTGCCTCTTGGCCTATTAGTGTCAATGTGGAGTCGTTATTACCGGGTAGGCGGCAATTCGGGTTTGTCAAACAGGTGAGATCATCAGGGTAGACCGACAGTCTGTTCAAATTCAGCATGCTGTGGAGCCTTCCGGAGCTGCCGAAGAATGAGCTAAGATTGAAGATCGATTGTCCGGTCCCGGTCATGGAGATTCGGATCGGTTGCTCAAAGGCGAAGGCGTCGCCGAGGGCATTGCTGAAGTTGGCAAACATCATTAACTGATCGAGGCTGTCACTATGGGTTTGGTAAAACCGTTTGGCCACAGTAGGGATATGGACCAGCGGGTTCGGCATGCCTCCGAATACCTGCATCAGCGGCTCTTGATTCGAATATATCGAGGTGGAGCCGCCACTCCCCGTGTGGAGGTCGAGGGTCGTCGTAAAGAGGGCGAACGAGCTTCCTGGGGAGATGCCCACGAGGAAGCCGCCCAATACCGGATCGGTTGAGGGCGCGCCGATGCTGCCGTAGGTGAGCTGAATGACGCCGCTGGGAAACAGTGTGATCTGGAAGGTATTCGAGGTACTCGGTGCGCCAAACCGCGGAACGGCATTCCAGGTAATCAGCACCCGGTCCGGCAACGCATTGAAAAATACCCCGCCGCCCAGCGCTGGGTTGAGGTCATTCCAGAGCGCGGCGATACGAGGTAAGCCTTCTGCCATCCGATCCAGGACGGTGCTGAGATCGTTCCCCGCAGCGGAGTTGAAGTTGGCAAAACTGCTCGCACTCCCAAACGTTGCGTATCCATTTGCGTTGACAAAGAGCGCTGTGTAGTTCGTGCCAAAGAAGGGAAAGCTGAAGCCAAGAGCCAGAGCGCCCGTCGAGGTGTCATCGATCAAGCTAAGGTTGGTTCCGAGGTTGGAGTTGATAGTTCCGGTCGCAATACCGATGCTATACCCGCCGCCACTCTTCGGCGTGAAGGTCAACGTCTTGCCGGCTAGATCGAACGCTTCTCCAGGCTGAAGAATTGCGGGGTCGGCCTCGATAACGGCGATATCGCCGGAGTCGAAGTCGGCCCAGGCTGCAGTGGCTGAAAAGACTGTAAGGAGAAGGCAAATAATCGGTACGCATAGCACTCGAAATAGCTTACGTCGCCTCACTCGCGTTAGCCCTTAGAGATTCTTCCCGTTCACGGCTTCGGTCCGGTGTGCCTGGTCTCTGCGATCGGCTGCCATTGGAGCTGTATGGCGCCTTTGGTTGTGAAGAGAACGACGTACTTCGGGTCAGAGGGATCTTCGGCTAAGGTAACCCCTTGAGCATCCAAGGGAACCTCAACCTCCAGCGCAAACCAATGTTGTCCGCCGTCAGAGCTTTGGTAGACGAACGTCTTGACCAGCCGGGAGTGAAGCGGGCGGAGGAGCATCGCCATTATCTGCCGAGGATCGACGTGACTGATCACCATGCTGGGGCTCCCGACACGCCACGGTAAGGGGAATAGTCCCAACCCCCGATTCGTGGCGGCCCATGATGTTCCGCCATCGGTGGTCTTGTACAGACCGTGAAGCTCAGTGCCTGCATAGGCGATTGAGGCGTTGGTGGGATCGATAGCGAGACTCCGGATCGGTACGACGCGCCCGCCCGCCAAGGCTTCCGGCAACCCCTGACCGGCTGGACTCCAGACGCGTCCCCCATCAGGACTTCGAAAGACGCCCTCCTGGTCGGTGCCGATATAGATCGTCTCAGGAACCGTCGGTGCTACAGCAATAGAGCGGATGGCTGAACGGGTCTCTGCCGGAGTAGAGAGGGACCTCCAACTTCCCCCTCCATCTAGGCTCTTCCAGAGTCCGCCGCGACCGCCGACGAACAGGTGCCCTTCATGGAGCGGGTGTACCGCTAGCGCGAGAACGTCGCCATTCGTGAGAGGGGCAACCCGAAGCCGGTCCCAATGATGGCCTTTATCGTCACTGGTGAACAGGCCGGTCTCGGTCGCCACATAGAGCCGTTGTGAGCCGCTTGCCGATTGCGCCATCGCCTTGGGCTGCCCGACGGGAAGCCTGGGGCCTGACTCGTGCATAGCGCCTGACGTACCGGCGGTATGGTCTCCCCCTCGTTCTCCAGACGCGGAGGTCGAGACGGCCCATACCAGCGCCACAATCACTCCAGAAACGCGTAGCAGCCGACCGATCATGATGAACTCGTTTATCATAGCAATGTCGGAGGGGTCAAACCTTTTCTCGTCGCTCTCTTAATCGGCCGCCTGTTGTCGGGCCAGGCCCAGTACAGAGCGCAGGAGAGAGTCGGAAGCGAACAGATGAGCAGGACCGAACATCGGACAAGTGGCGCAGGAAAGCTATGCTATACTGGCGCCATGAAAATCCTCTCTGCTGAGTTCGTTACGAGCGTCTCGTCGCTCGCCCAGCTCCCGCGTGAGCAACGAGCGGAGATCGCGGTCGTGGGCCGCTCCAATGTCGGCAAGTCCTCGTTGATCAACTGCTTGCTGCGTCGCCGTGGGCTTGCCCGCGTCAGCGCCATACCAGGCCGAACGCAGCTTCTTAATTTTTTCCTGGTCAACCAGGACTTCTATCTGGTTGATCTCCCCGGGTACGGTTACGCAAAGGTGCCTGAATCGATTCGGCGAGCGTGGGGGCCACTGGTCGAGGGGTATTTGACTGCAAGTTGCGACCTCAGGGCTGTCATTGTACTCCTTGATGCGCGACAAGGGGTGACGGAGAAGGACCTGCAGATGAAGCGATTATTGGACAATCTCTCCATCGGCTTGGTCCCCGTTCTCACCAAGATCGATAAGCTTCGGCGGACGGTCCGTGACGCGCACATCCGCGGTGTTGCCCATGCCTTAGGCTTGAGTGATCCTGAGACGGTTATCCCGTTTTCTGCGAAGTCTGAGGAGGGCCGGGAATCGTTGCTGGCCATCATCGATAGCTGCGCGCACACGCGACCTTACCCGAGGTGTTCGGCGTTGACTCCGACCTGCAGACCTGCTAGGCTCAAATCAGAGATGATGGGACAGTTATAATGGCTGATTTTTGCAGGAGTGCATGAGGAACTGGATGAGTATGATCGGGTCTGGGTGGGCCAGACAATGCCTCTACGGATTGTTGGGGCTGGCTGTGTTCGGTCAAGGGTGCGTGGCCGCGCAGATGGTCGAGTCCGAAAATTCTGGGAACCGTGGAGTACCCCTGACTACCGCCGCTTCTGTAGCCGAACGGACCGAGGGGAAAGGGAAGGCGGAGGCCTACTATCAATTTATGAGGAGTCTGCTGGCAGAGCAAGCAGGGAATTATCAGGAGGCGATCATATGGCAGAAGGGGGCACTGCACGTCGATCCTCGCTCTGTCATCATGCATCATCACCTGGCCTTCCTGTACATGAAGCGAGGCGACTTTCGAGGGGCGATCACCGCGGGAGAGGATGCGCTCGCTCTTGATCCGAAGAACCTTCAAGCTTATTTGCTCTTGGCTGCCGTCTATCAGAGCTTGCACAACCTTCCGGTCGCCGAACGTTACCTCCGTGAGGCGGTCGACCTGAACCCCAGCCGGATCGAGACGTACCTGCAACTCGCGGCCCTTTACGCGGAGGCCAAGCGAGCGCAGGAGGCGATTGCCGTATACCGGAGAGCGCTGGACGTTGATCCGGGTTCGCTGGTTGCCCGCTATAACCTGGGTCGTCTCTACCTGGAGGAAGGGCAGCCGGAGCATGCCGGTCAACTCTTCCGGGAGATCCTGGAGCGCGACTCAGAGTTCGACCCTGCGTTGGCAGCGCTCGGGATGAGCCTTGAGGCGCAGGGAAGATTAGACGAGGCCAGGGAGATTTACCAACGTACGCTCGAGGGCGATCTCAGGAACGGTGAGATTCGAGAGCGTTTGGCGCAGCTTCTCTTGAGACTGAAGGACCTGGACGGCGCCCTTGTCGAGTACCGCCGACTGCTCGATCAGGAGCCGAGCAACAGCTCGCTCAAACTGCGGGTTGGATTTATCTACTATGAAAAGAGAGCGTACGGCGAGGCCATAAGGATCTTTCGGGATATCCTCCAACAGGAAGCGAGCAACTATGACGTTCGCTACTATCTGGGGCTGACCCTTGAGGATGAGAAACACTTCGATGAGGCCCTCGAAGAGCTGGCGAAGATTCCCAAGGACAGTTCACGCTATCCCGATGCGCTATTCCACCGCGGCTACATCCTCAGCCAGAAGGAACGATACGCCGAGGCCAACGACCTGCTCTCTACGGCGGGAGCCCTCAAGCCGAATGAAGGCAACATTCCGTACCTGATGGGTTTGATCTATTTCCAACAAAAAAGCTACGCGCAGGCTATCTCGCAACTTGAGCGCGCTCTTGGCCTGGAACCGAACAATGTTGCCTACCTCTATCAACTCGGCTCGGCCTTTGAGCGAAGTCGTCACATTGATGAGGCCGAAACGATCTTTCGTAAGCTCTTGGTGATCGATCCGAAGAATGCGGATGCGTACAACTATCTGGGCTTTATGTTTGCCGATGAGGGGATCAAGCTCGATGAGTCGATTGCCCTGGTCAAGAAGGCGTTAGAGCTTCAGCCCGATAACGGGGCCTTCGTAGACAGCCTGGGATGGGCCTACTATAAGAAGGGAATGGTGGACGAAGCCCTGGTGGAACTGAAGCGCGCCGTGGAACTCTCCACGAAGGAAGACCCCACCATCTTTGAACACCTCGGAGACGTCTACTTCAGGAAGCAGATGGTCCCTGAGGCGATCAGGGAATGGGAACGATCTCTCACCATCGATAGCAGCAACGAGACGATCCAGCGCAAGCTCAGAAAGGCCCGGGACGTACTCTCTCGAGAAGGTGGATGACCGGTACTCGCCCACCTCTCTGTCTCGTGGCGCTCATAACAGGAGTAGCGCTGAGTGCGTGCGCTCATGCTTCTTATCTTGTTCCAGAGGCAAAGGATCTCCCGCGCCCTTCGCGGCCAGTTGCACAGGGGATTCTTCAGGCCCTACAGGAGCGCGAGGCCACGGTCACAACCTTGCAAGCCGTACTCGACCTCACAGTGCGGCGGGGGGGGTCGCAAGAGTATCGACAAGAGGTGGTCGCCATCGAGCGACCCGATCTGATTCGACTGGAGAGCATCGGCTGGGGTGGGTTCACGTCATTGGTTGTCTTGAGCGACGGACACCGACTGGTGGCACATGCACTACTGCAGAACATATTCGTTGAGGGGAGTGCGACGCCTGATAATGTGGCCGCAGTGACGGGACTGCGCGTGGCGCCAGCACATCTGGTACGGCTATTGCTTGGATTGCCACCCCTTTCTGTTCAGATTGAGCAGACAGAACTCTATGGCCCGGATGATGATCACGCGTATCTGCTACGAGAGCAGGAATCGTCCTTCACGCAGCGTCTCTGGTTATCCGATAACGACCTGAGCCTGCTGAGGGGAGAGTTATACGACCGTACGTCGCTCCGCTTGAGATTTCGGTACACTCCTACGGGCCACGGGCTGCATTCGCTCCTTCTGGAGGAGCCCTTGAAACAGGTAGCGGTGGAGGTATCGTACCGGTCCTACAATCTGAATCCCGAGTTACCTCGTGAGCTGTTTGAAATCCCGCAGCCGGCCCAAGGGGCGCAGGTGGTGGACCTGGATGCGGGTTTAACCCCATTGCTCAGGTTCCCTTAAGACATGAAGCAGATCACGCTGACTTCCCCATCCAAGATTAATCTCTTCCTAGAGGTTCTTGGACGTCGCGACGATGGGTACCATGAGATCTGCTCGATCGTGGTCCTGACCGAGCTATGCGATACCATCACCTTGGAACGCCGCACGAGCGGGATTACAATCCGGGCCGGGGATCCCAAGGTTCCGTCGGGACCCGATAATCTGTGCTATCGAGCGGCCGATTTGCTGCTGCGACACAGTGGCGCGCACGGCGGGGTGAACATTCGGATTGAGAAACATATTCCTATCGCTGGAGGGATGGGAGGGGGGTCGAGCAACGCCGCGGCGACCTTGTGGGGGCTGAACCTGTTGTACGACCTTGGGTGGCCTCGCGAGGAGTTGATATGTCTCGGATCCGCGCTAGGCTCTGATGTTCCCCTTTTCTTTTGTCGAGAAGCCGCCTTTATAAGGGGACGAGGGGAACGGGTAGAAGAGATGGCTGCACTGACGCCCCGATGGCTCGTCATTGCCAATCCAGGGATAGAAATCCCCACGCCCTCGGTCTACCGCCGTCTGAGATTACCATTGACATCTGACAAAACTGGGATTACAATGCATGATTTGTTTGAGTCTGGCCAGGAGGCGGCGGCACTCTCGCACTGTTTTAACCGGTTGGAAGACGTGGTTCTTGAGGCCTATCCGTCGGTTGCCAACCTCAAACAGCGGTTGTTGCTGTTGGGCGCAAGCCCGGTCTTGGTCAGCGGGAGCGGGCCAACTGTTTTCGGTGTCATGCGAGAGGCCGAGATGGCCAAGCGGGTAGCCGCAAGTTTGGTCGAGAGTGGAATTGCTGCCGTTGCCTGCCGCACCTTGGAGAGGAACCCTCTGTTCATGACGGGTGAGTAGCGTACACGGGGACTGGATACCCCGTTTTTGATGTTCAGCGAGCAACGCCCGTCCTTTGGGGGGTCGGATAAGGGTAATCCGGCAGACTTTGGATCTGCACATCGAGGTTCGAGTCCTCGCCCCCCAGCCAGCAGGGAGCGGCAGGCCGCCGTTGAGCCGAGCGTAGAGGGGTAGGAGGAACTATGCGGTATTCGGAGAACGTCTGATGACTGATCGGTTAATCCTTTTCTCTGGCAACGCCAATCGAGCCTTGTCACAAGAGATTGCGGACTATCTCGGCGTCCCACTGGGTGATGCCGAGGTATCACGCTTCGCTGACGACGAGATCCTGGTCCAGATATTTGAGAATGTCAGGGGCGCCGACGTCTTCGTGATCCAGCCCACGTGCCGGCCCGTCAACGAGAACCTGATGGAACTGTTGGTGATCATTGATGCCTTGAAGCGAGCATCGGCTTGGCGGATTACTGCCGTCATGCCGTACTACGGCTATGGGCGGCAGGATCGGAAGGTTCAGCCTCGTGTACCCATCACCGCAAAACTGGTGGCTGACCTGCTCACGGCGGCTGGAGTGCATCGGGTCTTGACGATGGATCTTCACGCTGGACAGATCCAGGGTTTCTTCACGACCCCCGTCGATCATCTCTATGCCGCTCCGGTTCTACTCCGGTATTTCGAGGAGCGGAGGTTGGGAGATGCGGTGGTGGTCTCTCCGGATGCAGGCGGCGTGGAGCGAGCCCGCGCGTTCGCCAAGCGCCTGGGGAGCCCCCTGGCGTTTATCGACAAGCGTCGGACGCGGCCCAATGAGGCGAAAGTAATGCATATCGTTGGAGACGTCGAGGGTCGGGACGTCATCATCGTGGATGACATGATCGACACCGGTGGAACCCTCACGCAGGCGGTCCCGGCGCTCCTTGAAAAGGGGGCGAAGCGGATCTTCGCGAGTTGTACACATCCGGTTTTCTCGGGCCCGGCGCTGGAGCGGATCGATGGATCAGTCCTTGAAGAGGTGATCGTCACGAACACCATCCCGCTTCCCGAGGACAGAATGTCTAAAAAGCTGACCGTCCTCTCCGTAGCACCCCTCCTGGGGGAGGCTATCAGTCGCATTCACAAAGAGGAATCCGTGAGCCGCCTTTTCGTCTGACGGTGAGGGGGGTAGATCGGGTACGTATGAACGAGGAGGAGGTTCCACCAGTGCCTCGCGAGAAGGAGGGCGCAATGGCAGATGCGGTGCTGAAAGGGCAGGTCCGGACGCAGGTTGGCAAGGGAACCGCGAAAAAGCTTCGGAGGCAGCGAATGATTCCGGCCGTTGTATATGGCGGCCCCTCCGGGCCGATGGCGGTGACGGTCAATCCCCTTGAAATGCTGAAGCTCATGGGGACCGGGGCGGGCGAGAACGTCCTGATTACCCTCTCCCTGGAGGGGGATGGTGAGCGATTGAAGACTGTCATTCTGAAGGAGTTACAGCGAGATCCTGTGCGAGGGGAACCGCTGCACGCCGATTTCCTCGAGATCTCCATGAAGCGAAAAATCAGGGTTCAGGTCCCGCTCAGAATAGTGGGGGAAGCCGTCGGCGTTAAGCTTAAGGGAGGCATTCTGGAGCAGCATCTGCGCGAGGTGAGCGTCGAGTGTCTGCCGGGGGCGATTCCCAGTCACATCCAGGTGGATGTCGGTCACCTCGATCTTGGTCACGCCATTCACGTCCGTGAGCTTACCGTTGGGGGAGACATCAAGATACTTGAGGACCCCGCCAGGCCCGTAGTTGCGGTGCTGATCCAGCGGGTGGCGGCGGAGGAAGTCGCGGCTGCAGCGGAAGAGAAACCGGGCGAGCCGGAGGTGGTTGGGAAGAAGGAATCGAAAGAAGGCAAAGAGGGTAAGCAGGAGGGCGGCAAGACCGCCTAGTGGGGCACCTCGTTGTGGATGGTGGTGGGCCTCGGCAATCCCGGTCCGGAGTATGAAGCGAGTCGCCACAATGTGGGATTTCGGGTGGTGGACACGTTGGCCGGTCGGAGCGGTATGGCCCTCACGCGTTGCCGATACCGTTCTCTTTTCGCGAAGGGCTCCCTGCATGGGGTGCAGGTTCTATTGGTCAAGCCCTTGACCTTCATGAACGATAGCGGCTCCGCTGTCTCTCGGTGGCAACAGGCCTTATGTCTTGAGCCCGGTCAGATTATTGTCGTTCATGACGACCTGGACCTGCCTGCCTCTCAGCTACGGATCAAGGTTGGCGGCGGCCACGGAGGCCATAGGGGTGTCCGTTCCGTCTTGGAGGCGATGGGCAGCCCTGACTTTTTGCGAGTCAAGGTGGGAATCGGACGGCCTCGGGACGGACAGGATACGGTAAAGCATGTGCTCGGGTCTTTCGAGGAACGTGAGGGCGACGCGATACAGGGAGTGGTACAACGGGCCGCCGATGCTGTAGAAGTGCTGTTGCAGGAAAGTCTTGAGGCGGCGATGAACCGATACAACATTCGCGATGCTCATTAAGCTCGCATGGCGTAATCTGGAGGAGGTGAAGAGAGTGAACCAGCACGAGGTCATTATCATTCTGGACCCAGCCCTCACGGAGGATGGTGTTGAGACAGAGATCAGCGGAGTTCGCGAGGTTGTGGCTAAAAAAGGGGGGGAGGTGCTGGAGGTTCAAAAGTGGGGGAAAAAGCGACTGGCCTACGAGGTGAAGAAGCGGCGGGAGGGCCACTATGTCCTGATGAAGGTGGGTGGCATGGGCGGAGTTGTGGCTGATCTCGATCGGCATTTTCGGATCACTGAGGCTATCCTGAAAGGAATGGTAGTCAGGGCTGAGGAGCCGCGTGGGAGGCGCTTTAAGGCGAAGTCGCAAGCCGTACTCGAGGGTAGTACCGTGACAACTACCCAGGAGGTCGGGGATGGTGAGCTTTAATAGAGTGATTTTGCTGGGGAACCTGACACGGGATCCGGAACTTCGGCATACGCCTGCCGGCATGGCGGTGTGTAACTTCGACCTGGCGGTCAATCGATCTTTTACAACGAAAGGTGGCGAGCGACGAGAAGAGGTCTGTTTCATTACAGTGGTTGTCTGGGATAAACAGGCGCAGTCCTGTGCCGAATTTCTGAGCAAAGGGCGTCAGGCACTGGTCGAAGGTCGACTCCAGCAACGGTCATGGGAAACCCCGGATGGCCAGAAGCGGAGTAAATACGAAGTGGTTGCAGAGCGGGTGCAATTTATTGGTGGGCGAAAGGACGCAGGGGTCTCCGAGGAGGAACCACCTCGATCCGGCGAGGAGGAGGAGGTACCATTTTGAAACGCAGTAATGCTCATGGGGGTGACGACGGATGCTGAAAAAGCGGCGGAGCTTTCGGCGACAAAAGGTCTGCAAGTGGTGCGTGGATAAGATCGAGGCGGTCGATTTCAAGGACGCCAAGAGGCTCAGGAACTTCATTACGGATCGAGGGAAGATCATTCCGCGCCGGATTTCCGGTAACTGCGCGAGCCATCAGCGCCAGTTGGGCGGAGCTATCAAGAT
>NZ_JAQUOY010000040.1 GCF_028716865.1 Candidatus Methylomirabilis sp.
CGCGTTCGCCGCGTGCAGGACCTTCGTGATCGCCGCCGTCAGCGTGGTCTTGCCGTGGTCGATGTGCCCGATGGTCCCGATGTTCATGTGCTCTTTCGTCCGCTCGAACTTTGCCTTGCCCATAGATAACTCCTTTAGATACGAAACCGAGTCCGATTACCGTCCGCCGGTCCGCCCACCCATACGGGCCACAATCTCCCCAGCAATACCGGCTGGGACCGGCTCGTACCGTGAAAACTGCATCGTGTGGGCGGCCCGACCCTGGGTCGCTGAACGCAGGTCAGTGGCGTACCCAAACATCTCGGAGAGCGGCACATCCGCTTGAACCACCTGGGCGACAGATCTGGGTTCGATCCCGATCACCCGACCCCGACGCGAGTTCAGATTGCCGATAACCTCCCCGAGGAAAGCCTCCGGCGTTGAAACATCGACCCGCATAATCGGTTCCAGCAGCACCGGCTTCGCCCGACTGGTCGCCTCTTTGAAAGCCATTGAGCCAGCGATCTTGAACGACATCTCGGAGGAGTCCACCTCATGATACGATCCGTCAAAGAGAGTGACTTTGACATCAATGACGGGGTAGCCCGCCACCACCCCGGTATGCAATGCCTCCTTAATGCCTTTCTCCACCGCGGGAATATACTCTTTGGGCACCACACCACCCACAATCTTATTGACAAATTCGAATCCCGATCTGGCAGGGGAGGGTTCCACCTTGATCCAGACGTGTCCGTACTGTCCACGCCCACCGGTTTGCCGCACATACCGGCCTTCAGCCTCAGCCGAGACCGTCACGGTTTCACGATAGGCCACCTCGGGCTTGCCAACATTGGCCTCAACTCGGAACTCCCGTAGGAGCCTATCGACAATGATCTCGAGATGCAGTTCTCCCATCCCAGAGATAATCGTCTGGCCGGTCTCTTCGTCCGTGCTGGCGCGAAAGGTCGGATCCTCATTGGCCAACGCGGCGAGCCCGGTAGCCAGGCGGTCCTGCCCCTCTTTCGTCTTCGGCTCAATGGCCACAGAGATCACCGGCTCAGGAAACTCGATCGATTCCAGGATGATCTGGCTGGTCTCGTCACACAGGGTGTCACCCGTTCGGGCCCCTTTAAGTCCCACAGCGGCTGCAATATCACCAGCAGAAACCTCCTTGATCTCCTCGCGCTTATTAGCGTGCATCTGCAGCAGCCGCCCAATTCGCTCGCGACTGCCGCGCGAAGAGTTGTATACGTGGCTCCCTGAGGTGAGAGTACCTGAATAGACTCTAAAGAAGGCCAGTTGTCCCACATAGGGATCCGTCATAATCTTAAATACTAAGGCTGCGAAGGGCTCGCTTGCCTTCGGGACCCGCACGACAGATTTTGCGCCTGTCGAATCGAGGCCCTCGATGGGCGGCAGGTCAACCGGAGACGGGAGATAGTCCACCACGGCATCGAGCAATGGCTGGACACCCTTGTTCTTGAACGAGGCGCCAGCGAGAACCGGGACCAGCAGGAGTTTGAGCGCTGCGCTGCGAATCGCAGCCTTGATCTCCTCCGGTCCAACTGCGAGACCATCAACATAACGGGCGAGGAAGCTGTCGTCCACTTCAGCGATGGTCTCCAGCAGCCGTTCGCGAGCCTCCTGAGCCAGCGAACGCATCTCTTCAGAAATCTCATCCTCCCGGTAGTTCGCCCCCAGGGTCTCATCATCCCAGATCACCGCCTTCATCCGAATCAGGTCCACGACACCCTCGAAATGATCCTCTCGACCAATAGGAAGCTGCACAACCAATGGAACAGCCCCCAAACGCTCAGAAATCATCTGAACGCACTGATCGAAATTGGCTCCCATGCGATCCATTTTATTCACGAAGGCGATACGGGGAACACCGTACTTGTCCGCTTGGCGCCACACCGTCTCAGATTGGGGTTCCACGCCGGCCACCGCGTCAAAGAGGGCCACAGCCCCATCCAACACTCGAAGCGATCGCTCAACCTCAACCGTAAAATCAACGTGTCCCGGTGTGTCGATAATATTGATACGATGGTCCCGCCAGAAGCAGGTAGTGGTGGCTGAGGTAATCGTTATCCCTCGCTCGCGCTCCTGCTCCATCCAGTCCATCTCGGTGGAACCCTCGTGCACCTCGCCGATCTTATAGGTCTTGCCGGTATAGTACAGGATCCGCTCGGTGGTAGTGGTCTTCCCCGCGTCGATGTGGGCCATGATTCCGATGTTTCTGACTGTATCTATTGGATATGTCTCAGCCATGTCAGCATTCCAGAGTTTCGCGTTACGCGTTTCGGGTGGCGCATGCCAAATCGAGACTCCATACGCGAAACTCGAGACTGGCGGTTACCAGCGATAATGGGCAAACGCCTTGTTCGCCTCTGCCATCTTGTGCGTATCTTCCTTTTTCTTCACCGAGCTTCCACGGTTAGCCGCCGCCTCGATCAGCTCTGCAGCCAGCCGCTCTGCCATCGTCTTCTCGGTGCGCTTTCTCGAAAAGCCAATGATCCAACGGAACGCCAAGGATGTTCGGCGCTCCGCTCGGACCTCCACCGGTACCTGATAGGTCGCACCGCCTACTCGACGCGACTTGACTTCAAGCACCGGCTTGACGTTGTCCACGGCTTGTTTGAACATTCGCAGAGGATCGGTTTTCGCCCGATCCTCAATGATCTTCATCGATCCGTAGACAATCGACTCGGCAACGCTTTTCTTGCCTTGGATCATCATAGTATTGATAAACTTCGTAACCATTCGGTTGCTATAGACGGGATCAGCGAGGGTCTCTCGCTTCTCGGCTACCTTTCGTCTGGGCATTGAGCGTTCTCCGAAACAGTAAGTCTCACACGTGGCCAGAAAATTAAAATCGGCGCTTCAGGCAAGGTCCGTGAAGAACCGATTGTCTCTTCAGTACCGAAGGTTATTAACTGATCTTTGGTCTCTTGGCGCCGTAAAGGGATCGCCCCTGTTTGCGATCCTGGACTCCTGCCGTATCGAGAGCGCCGCGAATCACGTGATAGCGGACGCCCGGCAGGTCCTTGACGCGACCTCCCCTGATCAGCACAATGGAGTGCTCCTGCAGATTGTGACCGATTCCGGGAATATACGTTGTCACCTCAATCCCATTGCTAAGACGGACCCTGGTCACCTTTCGAAGGGCAGAATTCGGCTTCTTCGGGGTAGTCGTGTAGACACGGATACAGACCCCACGCCGCTGCGGACAGGCCTGAAGCGCCGGCGTCTTGGCCTTCTTGATCGCTGCAGCCCGACCCTTACGAACCAACTGATGAATGGTTGGCACCGTTCCTCCCTCTCTTAGGCAATCTGCTGATTATACAGACTCAATTTCTATTGTCAAGCTTTTTAATTACTCGTTTAGTTATCGAGTGGTGCGTCCAGTTCGTCTGGCCCCTCGTCAACGGCCACGTTCGGCCCCGTCAAGGCCTCCCTTGGCAGCGCGACCTCTGGCGTCGAAATCGTCGTCTCCCGGTACCACCTCATCCCTGTACCGGCCGGAATCAGTCGCCCCATGATGACGTTCTCTTTCAGGCCACGCAATTCATCCCTCGCCCCATTGATGGCGGCCTCTGTCAGGACCTTGGTGGTTTCTTGAAATGAGGCGGCAGAGATGAAGCTGTCAGTGGAGAGTGACGCCTTCGTAATCCCCAAGAGAAGCGGCTTGGCGGTGGCCGGGGTCCCCCCCGAGGCCATTGCCCGCTGGTTCTCTTCGAGAAAGATGGCCTTATCAACATGCTCGCCGACCAGGAAATTGGCATCGCCAATCGCCTCGACCCGCACTCGCTTGAGCATCTGCCTGACGATCACTTCAATATGCTTGTCGTTGATCTGTACCCCCTGGAGCCGGTAGACTTCTTGGATTTCATTCACCAGATACTTCTGGAGTTCCTGTTCGCCCAAGACGTCCAGGATGTCGTGCGGGTTAATGGGGCCGTCCATGAAGGGTTCGCCGGCTTTAACCTCGTCCCCCTCCAACACATTGATATGCCTGCGTCGAGCGATCAGGTATTCTCTAGCGTCCCCGTGCTCATCCCTGACGGAAAGCTTGCGCATCCCCTTGACGATCCCACCCAATTCTACACGACCGTCGATCTCAGAGATGACGGCAGCATCCTTTGGCCTACGTGCCTCGAAGAGCTCAGCCACCCGGGGGAGACCGCCCGTAATGTCCTTGGTTTTCATCGTCTCCCGCGGGATCTTCGACACGCTGTCGCCGGCCGACACCATCTGCCCCTCCGCCACCATGAGGTGAGCGCTGACAGGCAGCAGGCAGCGGAAGACGGTCGCGCCATGCTCGTCCTTAATCGAGATCCGAGGTTGCAGGTCCTCTCGTCCGTGCTCCACCACGACGCGCTGGGACAGGCCGGTGACCTCATCCACTTCCTCCCGAATGGTTACCCCATCAACGACATCCCGGAAGTGCACCTTTCCGCCGTGTTCTGCCAGGATCGCACTGGTAAAGGGATCCCATTCCATCAGTATCTGCCCCGCCTTCACCGTCGCGCTGTCCTCGACTTTCAAGTGGGCGCCGTAGACCGCCGGGTAGCTTTCTTTCTTGCGGCCCTTCTCGTCAATGATGCTGATCACGCCATTGCGGTTCATCACCACATAGTCGCCCTTGGCGGTCTTGACCGTGCGCAGGTTCGCGAACCTGACGATCCCCGCTCCCTTACACTCGAGCGTACTCTGCTCGACAGCGCGGCTCGCCGTACCTCCGATGTGGAACGTCCGCATGGTCAACTGGGTCCCGGGTTCACCGATAGACTGCGCCGCCAGGACACCGCATGCCTCCCCCAATTCTACCAGCCTACCGGTGGCAAGGTTACGACCGTAACACTTGATGCAGATGCCTCGTCGCGCCTCACAGGTGAGGACCGAGCGGATTTTGACCCTGTCGATACCGGCATTTTCGATCTTGCTGGCCAATACCTCAACGATCTCCTGGTTGCCCTCTACCAGCACCTCTCCCGTGAATGGGTCATGGATATCATCCAGGGCTACCCGACCGAGCATCCGGTCGCGCAGGGGCTGGATAACCTCGCCCCCTTCGATAAGAGGGGTGACCCATATCCCATTGGGCGTACCACAATCCACCTCGGTGACGATGACATCCTGCGCCACGTCCACCAGTCGGCGCGTCAGATACCCGGAATCGGCCGTCTTCAAGGCCGTATCGGCCAAGCCCTTTCGCGCCCCGTGAGTCGAGATAAAGTATTGAAGAACCGTGAGCCCTTCACGGAAGTTGGCGGTGATGGGGGTCTCAATAATCTCTCCGGATGGCTTGGCCATCAAGCCGCGCATACCGGCCAACTGCCTGATCTGCTGCCGGCTGCCTCTCGCGCCGGAGTCGGCCATCATGAAGACCGGATTGAATTCTCCCTTCTCCTCCGCCTCGATCTCCCGGAACATCTCATCCGACACGCGTTCGGTGACGTGGGTCCAGATATCGATGATCTTATTGTAACGCTCACCTTTGGTGATCAGACCATCCTGATACTCACGCTCAATCTTGACGATCTCCTTGTTGGCGTCGTCGATCAACTTACCCTTGGTGGATGGGATGAGCATGTCGTCGATGCCGATCGAGATACCGGCGAGCGTGGCGTACCTGAACCCGAGGTCCTTCAGGTTGTCCAGGAGCTTGACCGTTTCCGCATTCCCGAGGAGGTAGTGGCACTGCGCGATAAGACGGGTTAGCTCCCGTCTGTTCATCTCCTGGTTAATGAATCGAAGTGTCTCCGGCAGGTGTTCATTAAAAATGCAGCGTCCGGCGGTGGTCTCGATCAGTTCACCGTCGATGCGGACCTTGACGGAAGCCATCAGGGCTACCTCCTCGGCATCATAGGCAGCCTTGACCTCGTCCAGATCGGAGAACACGTGGCCCTCGCCCTTCTCGCCGGCCCTGCTCCTGGTCAGATAGTAGCAGCCCAGCACGATATCCTGGCTGGGAGCGGCAATGGGTGAACCGTTCGCCGGAGAAAGGACATTATGGGGAGCCAGCATCAGGACCGAGGCCTCGATCTGAGCCTCCGGCGACAGAGGCACATGGACGGCCATCTGGTCACCGTCGAAGTCGGCATTGAACGCTGCGCAGACCAGGGGATGGATCTTGATCGCTTCCCCTTCCACCAGCACGGGTTCGAAGGCCTGCACACCCAATCGATGCAACGTCGGGGCGCGGTTCAGGAGAACCGGATGCTCTCGGATCACCTCCTCCAGGGCATCCCATACCTCAGGCTTACCCTTTTCGACCAGCTTCTTCGCGCTCTTGATGGTGGTGACAACACCGTCTTTGAGGAGCTTCCTGAAGATGAAGGGTTTGAACAGCTCGAGCGCCATCTTCTTCGGCAGGCCGCACTGGTGCAGCTTCAATTCCGGCCCCACCACGATAACCGATCGCCCGGAGTAGTCCACCCTTTTGCCGAGCAGGTTCTGGCGGAAGCGTCCCTGCTTCCCCTTCAACATCTCGGAAAGCGACTTCAGAGGGCGATTGTTCTGTCCCTTCAACGCGCGGCCACGGCGGCCATTATCGAACAGGGCGTCCACCGCTTCTTGCAACATCCGCTTCTCGTTTCGGATGATGATGTCGGGCGCCCGGAGCTCAATGAGACGCCGGAGCCGGTTATTGCGGTTGATCACCCGCCGATAAAGATCATTCAGGTCCGATGTGGCAAATCGTCCTCCATCTAGGGGGACCAGCGGCCGAAGCTCAGGGGGGAGGACCGGAATCACATCCAGGATCATCCATTCCGGCTTATTGCCGGAATCGATGAAGGCTTCCACGATTCGCAGCCGCTTGGTGATCTTCTTACGATTCTGCTGAGAGGTCTCCTGGGGCATCTGCGCATGGAGGCCTTCCGCCAATTCACGGAGGTTCAACCGCTTGAGCAGTTCCCGAATAGCCCCTGCACCAATCCCCGCCTTAAAGCCATCCCCATACTCTTCACAGGCTTGGCGGTACTGCTCCTCGGTCAAGAGCTGTTTTAAGGAGAGGGGAGTCTTGCCAGGGTTGACCACTACATAGGCTTCGAAATAGAGGACCTTCTCCAGGTCACGGAGGGATATATCGAGGAGATAGCCGATTCGGCTGGGTACGCCTTTATAGAACCAGACGTGAACGACCGGAGAGACCAACTCGATGTGGCCCAGCCGCTGTCGCCGCGCTTTACTCCTGATCACCTCGACGCCGCACTTGTCGCAGACGACCCCCTTATGCTTGATGCCCTTATACTTGCCGCAGTTGCACTCCCAGTCCTTTGTCGGACCGAAGATCTTCGAACAGAAGAGGCCATCCCGCTCGGGCTTGAACGTCCGATAGTTAATGGTCTCCGGCTTCTTCACCTCTCCGAAGGACCACGATCGAATCTTCTCCGGTGAAGCAAGTCCGATCCGGATGGCCTTGAAGCTGGTGGGATCAATGGTCTTTTCGTCGTAGAACCCGAAAAACTTATCCAACTACGACCTCCACATCCCCTCGCGATTGCGAAATTCCGCACTCCGCAATCGGGGCAGGGCTACTCCTTTTTCAACTCGACATCCAGCGCTAAGCTTTGCAGCTCCTTGACCAGAACGTTAAAGGATTCCGGGAGTCCTGGCTCAAGGGTGCAGTCGCCCCTGACAATCGACTCGTACATCTTGGTTCGCCCCACCACATCATCTGACTTCACGGTCAGAATCTCTTGCAGGGTATGGGCGGCGCCGTATGCCTCCAGTGCCCACACCTCCATCTCGCCGAACCGCTGTCCACCGAATTGGGCCTTGCCCCCCAGGGGCTGTTGAGTGATCAGCGAGTAGGGACCAATGGAGCGAGCGTGAATCTTATCATCTACAAGATGAGCCAGCTTCATGAGGTAGATATAACCGACCGTCACCTCCTGATGGAACGGCTTCCCGGTTCGTCCGTCGTAGAGAACGGTCTTCCCCGTGACTGGGAGACCGGCTCGCTTGAGCCACGTCTTGATCTCTTTCTCCTTGGCGCCATCAAAGACCGGTGAGGCAACCCGCATTCCCATGGCCCCTGCCGCCCAGCCCAGATGAGTCTCCAGGATCTGGCCGACGTTCATCCTGGAAGGCACGCCAAGCGGATTCAGGACCACCTCGACAGGCGTCCCATCAGGTAGATACGGCATATCCTCCTCGGGCAGGACCTTCGCGATCACGCCCTTGTTCCCATGTCGCCCGGCAACCTTATCGCCGACGGAGAGCTTTCGCTTCATGGCCACGTAGACTTTGACCATCTTGAAGACCCCGGGAGCGAGTTCATCGCCTCGGGTCGCCCTGCTGATTCGCTCCTCCAGGAGCGTCTGCAGCACGTGGACCTGATTGTCTGCCGCATCGCCGATCCTGCTCGCCTTCCGACCCAACTCTTCGTCTATTCGCCCTGCGAGATCCATCAGGTTCTCATGGGACAGCTTATCCAGAATCTCACCAGTCAACTTCTTGCCCTTGGGAACCATGACCTTGCGCGTAAGCCTGCTCCGGATCTCCTTGCTGACATCTATACCATCGAGGAGGGAACGCAGTTTTCTATCTCGATCTGCCGCGATGATGCTGATCTCGTCCTCGAAGTCTTTGCGGAGTCGGCTGACTTCTTCATCCTCAATCGACTTGGCTCGCTCGTCCTTCTCGATTCCTTTTCGGGAGAAGACCTTCACGTCGACGACAGTGCCGCAAATTCCGGGCGGAACATACAGTGAAGCGTCCCGTACATCCTCGGCCTTCTCGCCAAAGATAGCACGCAACAATCGTTCCTCCGGAGTGAGCACGGTTTCACCTTTGGGGGTGACCTTTCCCACCAGGATATCTCCGGGCTTCACCTCGGCGCCAATCCGGACGATTCCACTTTCGTCGAGATCTTTGAGCGCGTCCTCGCCCACATTCGGGGTGTCGCGCGTAATCTCCTCCTTCCCCAGTTTGGTCTCACGCGCTTCGATCTCAAACTCCTCGATGTGGATAGAGGTATAGCGATCGTTTTTGACCACCCGCTCGCTGATCAGGATCGCGTCCTCAAAGTTATACCCACCCCATGGCATGAACGCCACTAGGACATTCTGCCCAAGCGCCAGTTCACCGTTCTGGGTCGCCGGACCATCGGCAATGACCTGACCCTTGGCGATTCGCTCTCCTTTGCTCACGATCGGCTTCTGTGTGATGCAGGTATTCTGGTTACTCCGACGAAACTTTATCAGGGTGTAGATGTCCACCCCCGAATCGTTCCCTCCGTCTTCACTTTTGCCGTCCGAGGCGCGAACGATGATGCGGTCAGCGGTCACCGATTCAACAATCCCTCCACGCTGGGCCACCACGACCGCCCCGGAGTCCTTCGCCGCGGGATGCTCCATCCCGGTTCCGACCAGGGGAGCCTCCGGCCGCAGGAGGGGAACCGCCTGACGTTGCATGTTGGCGCCCATCAGGGCACGATTGGCGTCATCGTGTTCGAGGAACGGGACAAGCGACGTAGAGACTCCAACAAGTTGCTTCGGGGCGACATCCATATACTCAACATTCGTTGGAGGAACCGTAATAAAGTTGCCGCCTGATCGCGCCGAGATCCGATCTGACGTGAAGCGTCCCCGTCCGTCCAACTCCGCGTTAGCCTGTGCGATCGTGTACTTCTCCTCTTCATCAGCCGTCAGGTACTCGATCTCGTCGGTCACGACGCAATCCCGGACCTTGCGATACGGTGTCTCGATGAAGCCGAAATCGTTGACGCGGGCATAGGTAGAGAGACTGGCAATAAGACCGACGTTGGGGCCTTCCGGCGTTTCGATGGGGCACATCCGACCGTAGTGAGTCGGGTGTACGTCCCGAACCTCGAACCCTGCGCGCTCCCGTGACAGCCCTCCAGGGCCCAAGGCTGACAGCCGCCGCTTGTGGGTGAGCTCGGCCAACGGATTGGTCTGATCCATGAACTGGGAGAGCTGTGAGCTGCCGAAGAACTCCTTCAAGGCTGCCGTCACCGGCTTGGCGTTCACCAGGTCGTGCGGCATCAGGGTTTCCAATTCCTGTGTACTCATTCGCTCTCGGACAGCTCGCTCCATTCGCGCTAATCCGATCCGAAACTGTTCTTCCAAGAGTTCCCCAGCCGACCGAACCCGACGATTGCCCAGATGGTCGATGTCATCCACGGCAGTTCCGGCCTCCCCGTGCTTCAGTCTGAGAAGGTATCGGATGGCCTCGACGATGTCGTCTACCTGGCCTATCCGCCCCTCCATACCGGCAGGCCGATATCGACGGCACAGAAGGGTATGGACCTCAAGCGGCACCTCAAGGCCAAGCTTACGATTAATCTTCAGGCGCCCGACCTTGGAAAGATCATAGCGCTTCGGATTAAAGAAGATGGACTCGAGGAACACCTTCGTCGCTTCCTCGTTGGGCGGGTCGCCCGGTCGCATTCTCCGGTAAATCTCAGTCAAGGCCTCCTTTTCCGAACGGGTCGAGTCGCGGATAACGTTCTCTCGCATTTCGAACATATCCCGACCATCGAGGCTGGCAAGTACAGCGAAGCTGCTCAGGCCACTCTTCAGGACTCGTTCCAGTATTTCTTCTGTGATCTCCTGCGCACATTCAAGGATCACCTCGCCGCTCTTTGTGTCCACAATATCGGCGGCCGCAAACCGGCCGATGAGATCCTCTCGATACAGAGGCACTTCCGTAATCTTCAGAGCCTGCAGTCGCTTTTGGGCTATCTTCGTGATCCGCTTGGTCGCCCCGAGAATCAGTTGCCTGGTGTGAGGATCGGAAAGATCCCTGCTCACCCGAAAGCCGGTTGCGCCGGGTGAACCCACATGAAGCAGGAACTCCTTCCCCTTCTCTACGCGCACTACATCCCGTTCATGGAAAAGGTTCAGGATCTCCTCGTTGCTCCCGTAACCGATCGCTCGCAGCAGGATCGAGGCCAGAAACCTCCGTCTTCGGTCTACCCGGACATGGAGTACGTCACTCGCATCAAACTCGAATTCCAGCCAGGATCCTCGATACGGGATGAGGCGGGCAGAGTAGAGGACCTTGCCGCTCGGGTGCGTCTTACCGCTGTCATGGTCGAAGAAGACCCCTGGGGAGCGGTGGAGTTGGCTGACCACAACCCGCTCCGTCCCATTAATAATGAAGGTACCCTGCGGCGTCATCAAAGGCATCTCTCCAAGGTAGACCTCTTGCTCTTTAATGTCCCTGATGCTGCTGGCCTCGGAGCCGACTGGCTTATCCCAGACCATCAGGCGAAGGGTCACCTTGAGTGGAACGGAGTAGGTCATCCCCTTCTCCAGAGATTCCTCCGCACCGTACTTGGGCACCCCGAACTCATACTTTACAAAACCCAGGGACGCCGAACTGTCATAATTGAAAATCGGGAAGATGCTGGCGAAGGCCCCCTGAAGCCCGATCTCCTCGCGCGCGTGCGGGGGAACTTTCATTTGCAGAAACTGATCGAAGGACCGCCGCTGAATCTCAATCAGATTAGGAATAGAGATGACCTCTTTGATCTTGCTGAAATTCCAGCGCTCAGCAGCCGCGCTCTTCTTCACGAGGGCCATACGTCCTTGACTCCTTATACTTCCTGTACTACTTGAGTTCTGCGGTGGCGCCAGTGGCCTCGAGCTTCGCCTTGATCTCCTCCGCCTCAGCTTTCGACAGCCCTTCCTTCACCGGCTTAGGAGCGCCTTCGACCAGGTCCTTTGCCTCTTTCAGGCCAAGTCCGGTGATTGCCCTCACCTCTTTGATCACCTGGATCTTCTTTTCCCCCACAGAAGCGAGGATGACCGAAAACTCCGTCTTCTCCTCAGTTGGCGCCGCTGCAGCAGCAGCAGCTCCTCCTTGGCCAACCGCCGCCACAGGCATCATCGCTGTTGCAGAGACGCCAAATTTCTCCTCAATCCCCTTCACCAGTTTGTTGAGGTCCAAGACAGTCCAATTCTCAATCGAGTCCAACACGTCATCAACTGTGACCTTTGCCATCGTCACTCCTCTCCTTGACTGCGTAGTAACACATGTACCGACGATGCCCAGGCCGCTTCAGGCCAAGGCCGGTCTCTACCCTTTCTGCTGCCTCACTGCCTCCAGGACCATCAGGAGGGAACGAAGCGGCCCACCAAGTACAGCGACAAGACCGCGAAGCGGGGATTGCATAATGCCAGCAAGCCTCGCCGCAAGCACCTCACGCGAGGGGAGATCGGCGAGCGCCATGGCATCTTGCCCCGCCAGCACCTTTCCCTCCGCGAAGCCGGCTTTAATTTGGAAGGTCGGTTTCGTCTTGATGAAAGAGGCTAAGAGCTTGGCTGGCGCGGTAGGATCACCTTTGCCATGAACAATCGCTGTCGGGCCAACAAGGTACGGCCTCAGTTCCTGGAGCTCAGTCCCCGTGGTGGCCAATCTGGCGAGGGTGTTCTTGACGACCTGAAAAGCCATCCCCTGCTGCCGGAGCAGTTTTCTCAGTTCAGTCAACTCGCTTACAGTGAGACCCCGAGGGTCTGCCAACATGGCAACCGTCGCCCCTGCCAGCCCGGTCTTCAGCTCATCAACTACCGCTGCTTTTTCCGCTCGCTTCACTGTCTCCTCCCTGCAAGGCAAGGTGGCTGCCTAGCTCTTTGCCAACCCCACCAGGGTGTCAAGGTCTACCGTGACGCCAGGCCCCATTGTCGACGATATGGCGACCCCATTGAGATATCGCCCCTTGCTGGAGGCCGGCTTGGCCCGCAGCAACGCCTCCAGCAACGCTACGGCATTCTCGTAGAGCTGGTTCGCCGTAAAGGAGGCCTTGCCAAAAGGCGCATGCACGATCCCTGCCTTCTCCGTGCGATATTCAATCTTTCCACCCTTAAACTCCCTGACCGCCCTTCCAACATCGAAGGTGACGGTGCCAGTCTTAGGGTTTGGCATCAATCCCCGAGGACCGAGGACCTTTCCGAGGCGTCCCACCAGACCCATGACATTCGGGGTAGCAATTGCCCGATCGAACTCAAGCCACCCCTGTTGAATTTTCTCTATCAGATCTTCACAACCAACATAATCGGCACCAGCTTCACGAGCATCTTTCTCTTGTTCGCCCTTTATGAAGACCAGTACCCGAACACTCTTCCCTGTTCCATGGGGCAACACGACTGTACCCCTCACCATCTGATCAGCATGCTTCGGATCAACCCCCAGGCGGACAGCAATGTCCATGGTCTCATCAAACTTCGCGCCGGCATTCGACTTCACCACCTCTATCGCCTTCGCCAAGTCGCACGCGCCCACCCGTGTCACTGCTTCAGCGGCCGTCCCGTACCGTTTTCCAGCTTTCGCCATATCTCACTCCGAAGAAAGGGTGTATGGTGGCGGGCGGAGAGAAAAGAACGGATCATCTTCTCCCTATACCCTTCACCCTGTTCTTAGACCACCTCAATCCCCATGGTTTTCGCCGTTCCCTCGATAATCCTGACAGCCGACTCAAGCGATAGCGCATTCAAGTCCGGCATCTTCGTTCGCGCAATCTCTTCCACCTGCTTCCTGGTCACCTTTCCTACCTTTGTGCGGTTCGGTTCCTTCGAGGCCTTCGCGATTCCAACAGCCTGCTTTAACAAGATTGCCGCTGGGGGAGTCTTGGTAACAAAACTAAAGGTTCGGTCTACGTAGATAGTGATGACAACGGGAATCACCAGGCCCTCTTCTGATGCTGTCTGTGCATTGAAGGCCTTGCAGAACTCCATGATGTTGACACCATGCTGTCCAAGCGCAGGGCCAACCGGCGGTGCTGGATTGGCCTTGCCTGCAGGGACCTGAAGTTTTACGATCGCTGTAACTTTTTTCGCCATAAGGACCTCGAATGAAGAAGCTGTTAGCTATGAGCTGTGAGCTGCTCGTTCAGACCTTTTCAACCTGTAGGAACTCAAGGTCCACCGGAGTCGGCCTTCCGAAGATGCTGACCATCACCTTTAACCGCCCCTTTTCGGGCTTCACCTCATCAACGAGACCGGTGAAGTTAGCAAACGGACCATCGATGACCCGAACACTTTCTCCACGAAGGAACATCACCCTGTGCTTCGGCCGCTCGGCCCCCTCCTCTACCTGCTGCAGGATGGTTTGCACCTGCTCCTCTGGAACCGGAGTTGGTTGGGTGGCTGGGCCAACAAAGCCGGTGACTTTCGGGGTATTCTTGACGAGATACCAAAGCTGCTCGGACATCTCCGCCTTGATCAGGACGTATCCGGGAAAGAATTTCCGCGAGGAAACCGTTCGTTTACCCTTTTTGAGCTCAACCACGTCTTCTGTGGGAATCATGACCTGGGAGATCTTATCAGATATCCCTAGAGCAGCAGCCCGTTGTTCAATGCTTTCCTTCACCTTGTTTTCAAAACCTGAATACGTATGAATGACGTACCAACTTTGTGATATGGCTTGATCTGCTGGCATCGGCTGACCTGGCTACCTGACCACAAAGGTGAGCAGCTTCTGTAACGTAATGTCTATGGCCCCGAGAAAAAACGAAAGAATAAAAACCGACACGATGACAACGACAGTGGACCCCACAACCTCTTTCCTTGCGGGCCAACTAACCTTTTTCAGCTCAGTCCTAACCTCTTTTAAAAATTGCACCAGCTGTTGCCACCGCTCCATCATCGTCGTCTTTCTACTCCTCCTGCTCTCCGTCTTCGGTAGAAGATCTCACTCAAACCTCAGTTCTGAGGAAGATGGCTCTGATAGCATCGAAACGCCATCGAGTATTTCCCCCTCGGGAATTGCGAAAGGTTCTCGCGCCTTCACATGGCAGGCCAGGAGGGATTTGAACCCCCAACCCTCGGATTTGGAGTCCGATGCTCTGCCGTTAGAGCTACTGGCCTCTTAAGGGTTTCGAGTTTTGAGTTTCGGACTGTTGCAATCCTCGCTATCAGCGTTACGCTCGAAACTCGAAACTATTTACTGTTACTTAGCTTCCTTGTGAGCGGTGTGCTTGCGGCACCAGCGACAGTACTTGCTCAGCTCAATTCTCTCTGGCGCATTCTGTTTATTCTTCGTCGTTGTGTAATTTCGCCTTTTGCACTCGCCACAGGCCAACGTAATTATCTCACGCATCGATGCTCCGTACGCTCCCTACTCTATCTTTGAAGGATAACTCTCGCACCTGTAAGCCGTAAACCTCAAGCGACCCCCTACTCCATCACCTCGCTCACCACGCCGGCCCCCACGGTGCGGCCCCCCTCGCGGATCGCGAAACGCAGTTCCTTCTCCATGGCGATCGGCTGAATCAGTTCGACCGCGAGACTCACGTTGTC
>NZ_JAQUOY010000041.1 GCF_028716865.1 Candidatus Methylomirabilis sp.
GCTCGCTCGGTAATCATCCCGACCGTCTCGATACCGGAAGATTTGATGGCATCCATCACATCGATGACGAAACCGTACGGGACCCTGGCATCGCCGCGTAAGTAGAGTACCCGCTCCTTCCCGGAACCGGTCATGGATTTGAGGTGCGCCTCAAGCTGCTGCCTGGGCACCTCTTTATTATTGACGAGAATGCGGCTGTCTCTTGTCACCGTCAGGGTGATGCGCTCCTCCTCTTTCACCTGCGACGCCTGCGCTGTCGGGAGCTGGACATCAGTCCCACGCTGGAGCATCGGGGTCGTGACCATGAAGATGATCAGCAGGACAAGTGTCACGTCCACCAAAGGAGTGATGTTGATCTCTGAGAGTATTCGCCGATCTTTCCCACCGTTAGTCTGCATGCCTGTCCTCTTTATTCTCCGTGATGGGCGGCCTGATCCAACAGCCTGTCCACCATCTCCGAAGCCGCATTGTCCATACCTGCGGTAAACAGCTTGACCCTGCCGACGAAATAGTTGTACGCGATGACCGCAGGAATCGCCACGAACAAGCCTGCAGCCGTAGCCACGAGCGCTTCGGCTATCCCGGCCGATACCGTACCCAGCCCGCCGGATCCTGTTTTGGCGATCGCCTCGAAGGCTCGAATGATCCCCAGAACGGTCCCGAAGAGACCGACAAATGGGCTGACATTGCCAAGGGTCGCCAATGAACCCAGATACCGTTCCAGACGGGAGATTTCTGTGGAAGTAGCTCGCTGCATCGCCCCCTTACACGATTCAAGTCGACGCGGAAATTGCTTGCCGAAGAGGGCCAAACCTTCCTGATCGATGATGGCCACAAGACCGGCCTCCAGGACCTTGGCAACCGGGCTGCCGGCGTTCTCTTTGCACAAGCGGAGCGCCTCAGCCATTTTCCCGTCCGCCACATACTGCAACCCTTTTTCGGCGACCTGCCCTGTCGCCTGTTGAGCCTTATAAAATGTATAGAACCGCTCGCCGATTACCGCAAGCGAAAAGATGGAAAGCATCACGAGGATCACCATCGTGATCCCACCGTGGGCAATAAACTGGAAAACTCCCTGTTCCATCATATCGGATTATCCTTATATACTGCGGCTTTCCTTCAGCCTTCAGTCTGACCACCTGACTGGTTACTTGACTGAATTGTATAGCATGGAACGGCAGCGAACGGAAGCAGATAACGAATCAGGCAAGGCAATCGCCAGTAACACCTCGACCGTTATCCCGTGCCCCGCCACCGATTCGGTAGGTCGGTGTAAAGACCGATTTGATCCAGCACCCGTCCGACGATCTGGTCCACCAACTCCTCGACCGTTTGTGCCTTCTGATAGAACGGCGGAACCGGTGGAATGATTCTGACGCCCGATCTTGCCAATGTCAACATCTGTTCCAGATGGATGGCGGTAAAGGGGCTCTCCCTCACCACGAGAGCAAGACGCTTGCCTTCCTTCAGGACAACGTCGGCGGCTCGGGCGATCAAGGTCTCAGTATAGCCGGTGGCGACGGCCGCCAGGCTCTTCATCGAGCACGGTGAGACAATCATCGCGGTCACGTTGGGCGAGACATAGGAGCCGCTCGAGATGGAAGCGCCGAGGTCCCGATCGTCGTGGAAAAAGGTGGCGAGGCGCTTGAGATCCTCCACCGTGCGTCCGCACTCTTGTCGAAGTGTCGTCTTCGCCCCTTCGGACACGATCAGATGGACAGGCAGGCCAAGCTCGCAGAACACTTCGAGCGTGCGAATGCCTAAGGCCGCGCCGCTTGCCCCGGTAATGCCGAGAATGTACTCCCGCTTCGCTTCAATCTGTTTTACCATGGCTCTGTGCGCATTGCTGCGATGGTGGTTACAACCGCATCGAATTACCCGACTTCAAGTCTGAGCCCGCCACCAGCGAGCGAAGTCTCTCGCTCCATGAAGGAAAGCAACTATGCGGACCTCCGACCCCCGGACTTCATAGATGAGGCGATATGAATAGACGAAGACCTCGCGAACTGAAGGATCATCAAGCTCAGGGACGATACGCCCACGCTCGCTGAGGGTCTCAAGAGATGTGGCAAGATCAAGCGTAGCATGAAGGACTCGTTGCGCGCCTTCGGGCGACTCTTGAGCGATGTACTCGAGCGCACCATCGAGTGCGGCCTGCGCGCTGGGAGTCCAGACTACTGGCCGACGCCGAGCTGCCATTTCTGCCGGAGCGCCTCTGCAACCTGGGCGTGACTGATAAGATGCCCCGCATCGGCCTCAGCACGACCCTGCTGAATCGTCTGGACAACGTAGAGATGATAGAGCACATCGTCCAGACTGCAGTCATCCGGCAAACGATCGAGCAGTTCCCTCACGGTTTCCTTTGCTCTCATGGGAAGACCTCCAGCGACGAACTCATTGTACGCCACCACTGACTTAGGTGCTAGGTATGCACGACCCGCATATTCTTGCTATCCTACCACATAAACGAAGTGGATGTTCAAGTTGAGCGGCCGGCTGCGGCTCAGACTTTGGAGACTCACGCATGAATCGCCTGTGCCACCAGCCGCACCCCCAGCGCCCTACAGACTTTCGCGATGGTGTCGTAGCGCGGCGTTGCATTGGGTCTGAGCGCCTTGTACAAGGCTTCGCGGGTCAGTCCGGATGCCTTGGCAATCTCGCTCATGCCACGCGCCCGTGCGATGTCTCCCAGGGCCGACGCCAGCAACGCCGAATCGTTCGCTTCTAGAATATCCGTCAGGTAAGCCGCAATCGCCGCCTCGCTGTCGAGATACGGCGCGGCATCAAACTCAGGCAAGTCAGCCACCTTGATACGTTGGGTCATGGTCATCTCCTTCACTCAATCCAATAGCGCCGCCAATGCCTTGGCGCGCTTGATATCAGTCTTCTGGGTACGCTTGGAGCCGCCAACGAGCAACACCATCAACTGGCCAACGCATCGGACAGACCGTCCAACCATTCGATAAATTCGGGCAGGGCTTGATCAAGAACATAGGAAGATTGTAATCGAGCGATTACAGCTTGTCAATGATCATTCACTCCGCCACGATACCTGCACAGGCGGGGCCGAACACCTGGATCAGCTGCGAGCGGCGCAATCCTGGGCGCGGGAGCGTGAACGATTTCATTGCGTATGGTCCGCAGTCGCGATACGACCTGAGCCGCGTGCTCTGTCTTGAGGTCTTATATGGTTTCCGCATAATACCCCTTTGATTCACAGCACATCCGCCGGGCTCCTCACGCTCTTGCCATTCCACGGAGATCCCCTCGAAACAGAACGGCCCCTCATGGCGCATGATGCCCCAATGGGCCATATGGACGTTCGCTTTCGGCTTGATGCCGGTTTCGGCTAGTTGCGGCTTCCCACCACTCGTCACGTCTGCATCCTTTCCCTCTGCGATGAGCAAAAAAGGATAGGACCGAGCAGTCAACTCGTAGCAGTCACTTCCCTGAGTGTCGATGGGAAATTGCGGCGGGATCAGAGAGAGTGGAGGGCAACGCTCCGGCGCACAGATGATCTCTCAGGGGAACTGCTGAAGGAAGCGGAGGTCGTTACCGTGAAAGAGGCGGATATCGTCGATACCGTACTTGAGCATGGCGACACGGGCCGGGCCCAGACCAAAGGCGAAGCCGGAGTATCTGGCCGGGTCGTACCCGACGCGCGTCAGGACATTCGGATGCACCATCCCCGCACCCAGGATCTCGAGCCACCCGCTCTCCTTGCACAGCCGGCATCCGGCGCCCTTGCAGCGGAAACAGTCAATCGACATATCGACGCCCGGTTCGACGAACGGAAAATAGTCGCATCGGAAACGGATCTTCCGATCTTTGCCGAAGAGGCGACGGACGAACGCATATAACGTCCCCTTCAGATCCGCGAAGGTAATGGCTTCATCAACCGCCAGCCCTTCGATCTGGTGAAACTGGCTCTCGTGGCTGGCGTCCACCGCCTCGTACCGATAGCACTTGCCGGGTACGACGATGCGGATCGGCGGCCTGGTCTGCTCCATAATGCGGATCTGCATCGGCGAGGTATGTGTCCGGAGCAGCATCGGTCTGTCGGCCTGGGCGCTTGCCGGATCGATCCAGAAGGTGTCCCACATCTCTCGAGCCGGATGATCCTCCGGGATGTTCAGGGCCTCGAAGTTATAGTAGTCCCACTCGACCTCAGGCCCCTCGATGACGGCAAACCCCATCTCCGCGAAGATCTGGCAGATCTCGCGGATGATCTGGGTGAGGGGGTGCAGGCGCCCCATAGTCGGCCGTCGCCCTGGAAGGGTGACGTCGATCCGGTCTGTCGCCAGCACCTCATCACTCGGGATCGATTCCAGGGCCGCCCCACACGCAAAGAGCGCGGTCCGCAGGGTTAGCTGCCTCAGGATCCGCTGAAACTCCCCCACGAGGTTGTACAGCGTACAGATGAAGCTACATGTCGTCCGTCAGGTCCGGCCGGACCGGACCAACGATCACCCAATCAGGGCTGCGGCGGGCTCTTCGCCCCAGGGGCCGCCTCCTCCAGTCGCCGGGCGGCGTCCAGCAGGTTCGGCTCGTTAAACGGCTCCGTTGTCATCTCCTCCAGCCGGTAGGCTCGGGTGATATGGGCGTCCAATACCGGCATGCCGATGGTACCGGGCATCCGGGTGGCCGTCCTGAGGACCAGTGATGCCAGCTTATAGGGTCCTGCGATGTGTCGATCGTGGAACATCAGCCCGTAGAACTGTAGGTCAAGCCAGTACCGCCCCGGCTCGAGCTCGGCTGCGGTCTGGGCATAGCCGATCGGTTCGCCTGCCTTCGACGCCAGATATCCAGCCAGATGGAACCGCCCCTTCCGCCGCACCTCGATCTCAGCCGAAATGACCAGGCTTCCTTGCCGGACCACATCGCGATAGCGGCCGGTCAAGTGCGCGTGCGGATTGCTGTAGTGGAAGCTGCTACCGAACCGCTGCACCGCTCCGTCAGCCATCACTACCTCGATCCGGACATTGAACGAGTCGGCCAAGTCCGGCACCTGCGCCTCGGGCATGATGAAGCGGACAGCGTAGACGCCATCGCCGGCGCGCTCATCGGGCGCCTGACCATCGTCGTGGTAGTCGACCATCCCGATCACCTCCCTCGCGTCGTTGACGATCTCGCCTGTGACCGACCGGGCCGGGGCGACCATCGATCCAGGTGTGGCGCTCTTGCCCGGCGTCAGCGAGAGGAAAAGGTCCACGGGCGCCGGGTACTGGAAGCTGACTTGGGCCGCCCACGTGCTGATGACCGGGGCGCTGGGATCCAGCGATGGTATCGGGTAGGGCCAGGTAGGCCCACCAGTCGGAAATAAGTGTGCGTGACCCCCTTGGAGCGGGTAGGAGTCCTGGGGGTAGCGGGCTCGCTCACGATAGTTTCGCGCCGACTCGGCCGCCATATCCGGTCCGCCTAGGCTAATGCCCGGCAGCGGTCCCTCTGGCATCTGCACCTGCGCGCCGGCCACCCCTGCAAAGGCAATGGCCGTCATCATCAGGATTAGTGGTACCGCATACGACATCGAGGCTCTCATCATGGTTCCTTCTCCCTTCTCTCGGCGTTTGCCGGTTGGGCCTGTGCTCAACCGTTCTCGATCACCACAATTGGTCCGCGTAGCTTGACAGGATCGCGCAGGTGGGGCTCGAGTTAAAGATGATAGTGCCTGGCTGACATGGGGCTGAACCACAGTACCAGGCACCATCGGTGATCGCAATCCTTTGACCCCATTGACTGCAGTCCTTGCACTGGAAATGGTCTTCGTAGGCGGCGTCGACGTTTCGAAACCCGAATGCCTGTTGCTTATACAAGTTGCCGCACACCCAGGGATTACTATATGGGGTCGTCGCCAAGCCGTTACAGGCGAACTGCGACGCGTACTGGACCGCCCCGTCGTCTTGGCCACTCAGGCAGACACTGCTGGCGAGGCCGCGGTAGCCACCGATGAGCCAGACGTTTCTTGCCGGCGCGTTACTATAGGTCATAACATTACGGTCAACGTCCGTCCGGAGCCAATCCGTAGCGGCATCGCAGCTCGCCACCCACCAGGCGATGAACCCGCAGACCGAACTCAAGCCCTTGCAGACAGCATCCGCCAACTCCGAACCACGATGGGCCCCGGACAGGCTGATGACATAGGAGATCCGCTGGGCTACCGTGCTCAAGGGATAACCCGCGTAGTTGTAGTTGGGATCGCCGGGGCGAGAGTTGCCGAGAATCGCATCCATGATCGTCGCGCCCATGCTGTGGGCGATGACGATGAACCGGCCTCCCTGCGCATAGCTGTAGGCACAGCGGTTACCACCATTGTCAGAGCCCCCGTTGGTCGCATTAAGGATCTGCCACGCCACCGTGCCCCCGGCCGTAGCGTCCCACCAAGCCGCGCTTCCGTTGTAGTTGACCACGTAGAAACTCCGCTGCTCGAAGGGGTAAGGCGACATCACGAGGCCGATGGTACCACTAGTGATCCCGGAGGGATCGTTCCAGTAGGCGCGAGCCACGCTCCAGTAATAATAACTTTGATTGGTCGTTTGCTTGCCGTGGACGAAGATGTAGCAGTTCCTCCCGTCCCGTGGCAGGGCTGCGTGGGATGATTCCGGGAAAAGCGCCGCAAGCGTAAGGGTGAGAATGACGAGGGCCGTCTGATAGCGTCGCATGGGATCTCCTTTCCGAAGGGTGTTGAGTCCGACTGTCGAATCTCACTCCATCAAGAAAGTTGGACTGCGGGTTCCTGCGCGCTACGCGAGAAGTGGATTACTGCGAGACCCGGCATCACCTCCTTGCCGCCTTCACCGTAGGCGGCGTCTCAGACCACAATGGGCCGTGGCAGCTTCTGACCTCTTTGTTTGCCGATCGAGTACGTTTTTAGTTAAGAAATAAGTTCCCGACCAGCTTGCGCCAGCCAGGAGTTATCTCATCCGTCGAAGCTTGTATGACTAATGGAAAGATGGTGCGAGGCTACCGGCAAACTACATCGTCTCTAAAACGCACTTATAGCGTCCCCCCCCCCCAGTATGTCAAGGAAATAATGCCGAAACGGAGTGATATCAGATGAATAAGCGAGATATGGATGAATATATGATTAGTATTGACTTATTGAGATCTATCGTATCTGTGTGCGGACACGCACAGGCGGATGGGCATGGAAGATTGTGGCGAAACCGTGCCATTCACTGACTCGTCATTGCGAGCGACCAACGGAAGCGCGGCAATCCCACCGCACTTGCAGCGTGAGATTGCTTCGGTCGCTACGCTCCCTCGCAATGACGGCGTGAGGGGGACTTTCGATGCAATGACAAAAGAGAACGAAGGGTCTACGCGGTCATCGTTGGGAGCGAAGTACGAGGGGAAACAGATACGTCTCAGGGGAACTGCTGAAGGAAGCGGAGGTCGTTACCGTGAAAGAGGCGGATATCGTCGATACCGTACTTGAGCATGGCGACACGGGCCGGGCCCAGACCAAAGGCGAAGCCGGAGTATCTGGCCGGGTCGTACCCGACGCGCGTCAGGACATTCGGATGCACCATCCCCGCACCCAGGATCTCGAGCCACCCGCTCTCCTTGCACAGCCGGCATCCGGCGCCCTTGCAGCGGAAACAGTCAATCGACATATCGACGCCCGGTTCGACGAACGGAAAATAGTCGCATCGGAAACGGATCTTCCGATCTTTGCCGAAGAGGCGACGGACGAACGCATATAACGTCCCCTTCAGATCCGCGAAGGTAATGGCTTCATCAACCGCCAGCCCTTCGATCTGGTGAAACTGGCTCTCGTGGCTGGCGTCCACCGCCTCGTACCGATAGCACTTGCCGGGTACGACGATGCGGATCGGCGGCCTGGTCTGCTCCATAATGCGGATCTGCATCGGCGAGGTATGTGTCCGGAGCAGCATCGGTCTGTCGGCCTGGGCGCTTGCCGGATCGATCCAGAAGGTGTCCCACATCTCTCGAGCCGGATGATCCTCCGGGATGTTCAGGGCCTCGAAGTTATAGTAGTCCCACTCGACCTCAGGCCCCTCGATGACGGCAAACCCCATCTCCGCGAAGATCTGGCAGATCTCGCGGATGATCTGGGTGAGGGGGTGCAGGCGCCCCATAGTCGGCCGTCGCCCTGGAAGGGTGACGTCGATCCGGTCTGTCGCCAGCACCTCATCACTCGGGATCGATTCCAGGGCCGCACGCCTGGCCGCAATACACTCCTCAATCGCCTGTTTGACCTGGTTGGCCAACAGGCCGATCGCCCGCCGATCCTGCGGCGACAGCGTGACTAATTGCCGAAGGATTGCCGTCAATCTGGCCTTACGACCGAGAAACTGTACGCGTGCCCGTTCGAGCTGGGCCGCATCGACGCTCTGCTCAATCTGCTCAAGAGCCGCCGCCCTCAGATCCTGAAGCTCCTGTCGCAGCGCCTCCACCTCTCCCCCACAACAACAAGCCCCGACACAGGTCGGGGCATGCCTTAGCCAACAATAACGCGATCGGTAATTCTCAGGCCGCCAAGTGCTCCCGGGCCGTCGACGCCAATTTCATAAACGCTCCAGGATCCTGGATAGCCAACTCGGCCAGGGACTTTCGGTCGACGACTACGCCGGCCTTTTTGAGACCACCCATCATGGCGCTGTATGACAGGCCAGTCAGGCGGGCCGCCGCATTGATCCGTATGATCCACAGGCTACGAAAGTCGCGCTTGCGAGCCTTGCGGTCACGATAGGCATACTTCTTTGCCCGATCGACCGCCTCCTGCGCGCTTCTGTACGCCTTACTCCGCTTACCCCAGTACCCCTCCGCCTCTTTCAGAACCCTATTCCTGCGGCGTCTCGTCTTGAATCCGCCTTTTGCGCGTGGCATCCTTCTTCCTCCGGATAAGACGGCGTCCAGCCTTCAGCCCTCAGCGATCAGTAGGACAACGAGACAGGATTTGTCCCCCCTGAGAGCTGGGCGTTGACAGCCGATTGCCGTGTGCTCACCCCTTACAGATAGGGGATCAGTCGCTCCATCCTGGCCGTATCCGCCTTGGACACCAGACCAGGCTGACGCAAGTTTCGTTTCCGCTTCCTCGACTTTCCGGTCAGCAAATGGCTCTTAGACGCTTTGTTGCGCCTGAGCTTGCCGGTTCCCGTCACCCTGAACCGCTTGGCCGCTCCTTTGAGTGTCTTGATCTTCGGCACCGTCGCTCCTTCCTGTCAATGCTTTGGGGTGAGGATCATCACCATATTCCGGCCCTCCTGCCTGGGGTACTGCTCGATCAAGGCAATCTCCTTGAGCGCCTCGGCGAAGCGATCCAACTGGACCTTGCCGCGCTGAATATGAACCATCTCCCGGCCCCTGAACATCAGGGTTACCTTGGTCTTATTCCCCTCCTTCAAGAAGCGCTCGGCATGCCTGGCCTTGAACTGAAAGTCATGCTCCTCAGTCTTGGGCCGGAGTTTGATCTCTTTGATCTGGATGACCGTTTGTTTCTTCCTCGCCTCCCGTGTCTTCTTGCTCTGCTCGTAGCGGTATTTCCCGTAGTTCATGATCCGACAAACAGGCGGCTTGGCTTCCGGAGCCACCTCCACCAGATCAAGTGTAAGTTTTTTGGCGATATCGAGGGCCTCCTGAATCGGGAGGATTCCAAGTTGGGCCCCCTCCGGACTGATTACCCTCACCTCTTTGATCCGAATCCGCTCATTCACCCGGACACTTCTACTGATGGATGCTCCCTCCTTCATGTTGAGCCGGCCCGGTCGCCTTCACGGCTGGCTTGAGTTCCTCTTGAATCGCGGCCACGAATCCATCCATCGGCATGACACCCAGGTCACGCCCGCCGCGCTTGCGCACCGAGACGGTGCCTGAAGCGATCTCTTTTTCTCCTACCACCAGGGCATACGGGATCTTCTGCACCTCAGCATCCCGAATCTTATAACCGACCTTTTCGTTCCGCACGTCCACATCCGCACGCACCCCTATTGTCCTGAGCCGATCAGAAACCTGCTGAGCGTATGGCTGGAAGCGGTCGGCCACAGGCACCAGTCGTGCCTGCACCGGCGCAAGCCAGGTTGGAAAGGCGCCTGCATGATGTTCGATCAACACCCCAAAGAACCGCTCCAGCGAGCCAAGAATCGCACGGTGGACCATAAAGGGTCGATGCGGGCGGTTGTCCTCCCCGACGTAGGTAATGTCGAAGCGTTCCGGCAAATTGAAGTCGAACTGTACAGTCGTACACTGCCACGAACGGCCCAGGGCGTCTTTGACCTTCAAATCGATCTTCGGTCCATAGAAGGCCCCGCCCCCCTCGTCGATCTGATAGGAAAGCCCCGCCTGGTCGGCTGCTTGTCGCAGCGCCTCAGTCGCGTCATTCCAGAGCGTCTGGTCCCCGATCGCCTTCTCCGGCCGGGTGGCAATGTACGCGTCATACTGATCAAAGCCAAACGCGCGAAGGAAAAACAGACTGAAGCTGACGGCATGGGCCACCTCAGACACCGTCTGCGCCGGCGTACAGAAGATATGCGCATCATCCTGCGTAAATCCTCGAACGCGCAGGAGCCCATGCAACACGCCGGCGCGCTCAAAGCGATAGACCGTTCCCAGTTCGGCGAACCGCACCGGTAGATCTCGGTAGCTGTGGACCTTAGATTGAAAGAGCTTGATATGGAAGGGGCAGTTCATCGGCTTGACGTAATAGTCGTTCCCTTCCATCTCCATTCTGGGATACATGTACTCCTGGTAGAAATCAAGATGGCCACTGGTCTCCCACAACTTTGCTCGGCCGATGTGCGGCGTGTAGATAAGATCGTAACCGTTATTGAGGTGCTGCTCACGCCACAGATCCTCAATCAGCTTCCGGACCAACGCCCCCTTAGGATGCCACAGGACAAGTCCGCCGCCAACCTCATCATCCACGCTGAAGAGGTCCATCTCACGGCCCAGACGTCGATGGTCCCGCCGCTTCGCCTCCTCCAGAAGAAACAGATGCGCCTCAAGCGCATCCTGTGTCGGAAAGGCGATTCCGTAGATTCTGGTCAGCATCGGTCGCCGCTCGTCGCCCCGCCAGTAGGCACCCGCCAAATGGGTCAGCCTGAAGAAGCGGATTACCGACGTATCGAGCACGTGGGGGCCGCGGCACAGATCGATAAAGTCCCCCGTTGTGTAGAAGCTGGCCCGCTCCGCGGCGGGATCTATCTCATGCTCCAACTCATCATGCCCGGCGGCTCCGGCGGGCGCCAGCGCCCGGTCTCTGATGGTTTCCAGGAGTTCCACCTTGTACGGCTGGTTCAGCGCCGTCGCCTTCTCGACCGCCTCTTCCAACGGAACCTCAAGCCTGACGAACGGAAGTCGCTGCTCCGACAGCTCGCGCATCTTGGCCTCAATGACCGGCAGATCGTCCTGGGTGAGCGGACGAGGCGGCTCGATGTCGTAGTAGAAACCATCCTGGATCGCCGGACCGATGGCAAATTGTGAGCCCGGAAAAAGCTGTTGCACGGCGGCTGCCATCAGGTGGGCAGCGCTGTGCCTGAGCATCGAGAGGCCTTCCGGCGAACTGGCGGTAATAAACTTCACCCGGGCTTCTTGCTCGATGGGACGACTCAGATCGACAAGACGCCCATTGACCATCGCCCCGATCGTCTCCTTCTTGGCCGCCGGATCCACGACCTCCAGCACACCCAGCACCGTCGTACCGGCAGGGAATTCATGTTGCCGGCCGTCGTCCAGGGTGATCACAATCGATTGTGTCCGGATCTCACTCACGCTGCGTATCCAGTCTCGATAAGAGAAGGGCATCACAACGGTATGATGCCCTCTTCCGTTCAGATGATTCTGTCCACGGCAACATCGGGTATTGCAAGCAATGGTAGGCGCGGGCGGTCTTGAACCGCCGACCTCTTGCGTGTCAAGCAAGCGCTCTCCCCCTGAGCTACGCGCCTAAACCTTCTCCCAGCTTTACAAATACCGGAGCTTATCTTCAATCACTTAGATCCATTCTGTCAAGCGAAAAGGCGACCTTCCTCACCTGCTATTGCCCGGTGACCTCATACGCCTGGCCACTACGCAGACCTGATCCCGTACTTCTTCATAAGGCGATGTACCGTTTTCCGGTCCACGCAGGCGGCCTTCGCAGCCTGCGAGATATTACCGTCGTGCCGTTTGAGGAGCCGGATCAGGTAGTCCCGCTCAAACGAATCGGCCCACACCTCTTTTGCCCGCTTGAGCGGTAGCTCATTCGGCGAGAGCGTAGAGGCGGTCTCGACCTTTACGCGGATCTGCTCCGGCAGGTCCTGTGGCTGCACCAGCTCATGTTCGGCCAGGACCACTGCTCGCTCCATTACGTTCTGCAACTCGCGGACGTTCCCAGGCCAGCTGTGCTGCTCTAAGAGTCGCATCGCCTCCGGCGTGACACCAGCGACCTCCTTCTCGCTGCTCGCTGCGTACTTTGTAAGGTAGTGATGCGCGATCAACTGGACATCTCCCGTGCGATCTCGCAGGGGCGGTAATGGAAGCGAGATTACGTTCAGGCGGTAGTAGAGGTCTTCTCGAAACCCACCCGTCGCGACTGCCTGGGCCAGATCGTGGTTCGTAGCGGAGATGACGCGCACATCCACCTCGATAATCCGATTCGACCCGACCCGCCGCACCTGACGTTCCTGCAGAACTCTCAGCAGCTTCGCCTGGAGATTCAGGCTGATGTCGCCCACCTCGTCCAGGAAGATGGTCCCACCGCTTGCGAATTCAAACAGTCCGGGACGGGCAGCCTGCGCTCCCGTGAATGCGCCCTTCTCGTGCCCGAATAGCTCGCTTTCGAGCAGGTTCTCGGGAAGTGAGACACAGTCAACGGGGATGAAAGGTCCTGTCGCCCGTCGGCTGTTGACATGAAGGCTCCTAGCAATTAGCTCCTTACCGGTTCCGGTCTCGCCGATGATCAGGATATTGGCCTCGCTCTTGGCGACTTTTTTGATAATCTCGAAAACCTGAAGCATCGGCAGGCTCCTGCCGATGATGTTGTCAAAGCGATGGGTCTCGGTAAGTTGCTCCAGGAGACGCCGGTTTTCTTCCCGCAAACGACGCTGGTCCATCGCCCGCTCGACACACACCTTGAGTTGGTCAGCCGAGAACGGTTTGGGCAGGTAATCGAACGCCCCATCTTTGACCGCCCTTACGGCGGTCTCGATCGTGGCAAAGTCGGTGATCAGGATCACTGTGGCCGCGGGATCAATGGCCCGGATCGCCTGGAGGATACCCAGACCGTCAAGACTCGGCATCCGAAGGTCTGTGAGGACCAGGTCGGGCTTCTCCCGCTCGTACTGCGTGGCCGCCTTGCCGCTATCGGCCTCAGTCACTACCTCATAGCCAAAGCGAATGAGAAGTCTGGCACAGTTCTCGATCATGTCGACTTCGTCATCGATCACGAGCACTCGACCCAGCTTCGGCATCCTGTCCTTTCCCTTATCCGTACTCGTTCCCCTTCACCTTCGGCAGTGAAGGGATAAGGCAGCGCTCCGGAACGATTCGCTCCTCCTCAAGCTGTCCCTCGATCAGAAGCAGAATCTCCTCATGCCAAGCGGAGAATCGCCAGTATTCTAATCTCCTCGAAGGAGAGCGGTCAACTTCTATACTATGCCTTCCTCGTGAACGAATCAGATTCATCGGATCTGGTTGCTCGAAAAACTTGGGACTCTTGCACGCTCCGTGAGACATCACCACTCCAGGCGACTCCAGTCCCCCCCGAAGTGGCACACGCGTTGCTAGGTTGCACAGGGACCCGGCGAGGGAGACCGGGACCCGGGACCGCGCAGAGGGGAGCATGCGACGCACACTGAAGCGCAAGGTCAGGTTTGAACCGCTGGG
>NZ_JAQUOY010000042.1 GCF_028716865.1 Candidatus Methylomirabilis sp.
GTCGGCGGCCTGCTGGCGGTACTCCTGGTCTACCGGCTTGCACGGGTGGATGGGCACAGCTCGCCGGTGACCCTGCTGCTCGCCGGTGTCATTGTCAATGCTGTCCTCGGCTATCTGGGCTCATTGAGCATCTTGCTCTTTGAGGGGAGTGAGTTTCGGCTCCGTCGAGTGTTTACCTGGCTCATGGGCGGGGTCGCCGTGAACGATCCGCGACAACTGTTGGCGGTGGGGCCGATCATTGTGGTAGGGATTATCGTGGCATGTGGGTGTGCGGTCCCGCTCAATGCCCTGGCGGTAGGAGAGGAGGGGGCGCAGGCTTTGGGAGTGGATCTGGATCGAGAGTCCAGAAGGATCATCGTGTTCGGGGCGCTGCTGACGGGCGCCGCGGTCAGCATCAGCGGTCTGATCGGATTCCTTGGGCTTGCCGTTCCGCATATCCTGCGTCTCCTGATCGGGTCCGACCACCGGAGGCTCTTGCCGGCCTCGGCATTGGCCGGCGCCGCCCTCCTGGTGTTGGCGGATACGGCAGCCCGCGCCATTTTGGCTCCGACAGAGCTTCCCGTCGGGATTTTCACGGCTCTGCTCGGCGGCCCGCTTTTCCTCTTCCTGCTTCGGCACAACGGACGGGAGTCCGGATGGCGATGAGACCTGGGATTCGTCTCGATGCCGTGCATTTCACCTATCCGAGCGGCTTCGGGCTTGCGAGAGTTGACCTGTTCATCGAGCGGGGCGAACGAGTGGCGATCCTGGGCCCGAATGGGGCGGGAAAGTCGACCCTCCTAAAGTTGATGTTGGGCCTGTTACACCCGGGAGAGGGGGAAATCTCTTTCGAAGGCAACGCCTTGGGCAGAATGAGTCGGGCAGAACTGGCGCGGGCGATCGCCATGGTTCCCCAAGAGCTATTGCTGCCGTACGCCCTCACGGCCAGGGAGGTGGTGCTGCTGGGACGGACACCGTATCTGCATCGCTATCATAGCCCTACTCGAGAAGATCTGGAGGCAGTACAGACGGCGATGGTCGCCACCGATCTTCTGCCCTCCGCAGGCCGTCCGTACAACGAACTCTCTGGGGGAGAACGCCAGCGGGTCATCCTGGCGATGGCGCTGGCACAACAGCCGCGCCTGTTGCTTCTTGATGAACCGACTCGTTCCCTCGATCTGTCTCACCAACTCCGGATCCTTTCGCTGATCAGAAACCTCAACATGAAGCACGGTCTGACGGTTGTCTCATCCATGCACGATCTGAACCTGTCTTCGCTCTATTTCGACCGTCTGCTCCTTCTGTCATCGGGTCGCATCGTTGCGGATGGTCCACCGGATGAGGTCATCCGGCCGGATATGATCCAGGAAGCCTTTGGCGTGCCCGTACTTGTAACGCGGCATCCCAGATGCGGTATTCCCTGGGTGACCCTCTTACCAGATGAACTCGACCTATCCTCCGCCCGCGAAGACGCCTCAGCAGGGACGATCAACCCTTGACAAAATTGGCGGCTGCAGACTATTGTAACGCTTAGTGTTAAGTGTCAAGGCTCAAGATGACGGGTCGCGAATGATGACTGCTGAGCATCCGCAGATCCGCAACTTTATTGTCTTTTCGCTGTTAGCCCATCTGGTGCTTGCCGGCCTACTCAGCGTGGCACAGTTGTCTGTCCGGCTACCTGCCAATCGGCCGCTGCAGGTCCGCATCGTCGATCAGCCGGCTCGAAGATCGATCCGGCCACCGCTTGACCACAGGATTCTCGGGGAACTCACTGCGCGCGCAGGGCGGCCTGCGGAAAAGGTGGGTCCGCCGAGAACGCCGAACAGTTCAGGGATTCCACAGCTACCATCGACCGCCGCTCGCGCAGCGATCTCAACTCCGCCACCCGCATCGGCAACAGCAGCAGAATCCGGCGCCTCTTCTGCCCATCGTACCGCGCTGACGCCATGGGTACCGCCCCCGCTGCGGACGTCACCAGGGCTCACCGCCACCCCAGGCCCGAAGGCGGCTCAAGTAGAGCCGCTTGAGGGCGAGAGCATCGGCAAGTCGACCCGCCCATCCGATCTCAGGGGTCAATTGGCCACACTTTGGAAAAATCTCGATGCCCGGCAATATCCCGGTCAGGAGGCTGATACGGGAGAGGAAGGCGATACAGGTTCTCCTACAGAGCGGACCGTCTCATTGGACAGCCAGGATTCCCGGTATGCGTCCTATCTACTTGATGTCAAAAAACGGATCGAGCATTTTTGGGGTTACCCCCCGGAGGCGCGTGGCCTGACCGGAAATCTCGTCGTGACCTTTGGGATCACCCGCGATGGCCACTTGAGCGACCTGCAACTCACGCAGACTTCCGGTATCGCCCCGCTGGATAACGAGGCGATCCGAGCGATCCGACAAGCCACCCCCTTCAATCCGTTTCCTGAGCGGATGCGCTTCGAACGGCTGAATATCCAAGCGGCCTTTTACTACCATGTCAACCGTAGGGGCATCAGGGAACGATGAGCCTCACTATCGGGATATGTTTCGGAGTAGCTGCCGTTGCGTGGGATTCGGCTCTTGCGGAGAGGCGGTGGAAGGTTTTGACGGCTCACAAGGTCCGTGATATAAATTAGATATGCTAAGTTGGCTAAATTTGGGAGAGGATGCCCTCTTTTTTCTTGAACGAGAGATGGCAGGCGTCTTTGCGATTACCGAGAGTAGCCTGTTCGATGGAATCGTCCGTTTCAAAGGACGATTACTGGTCGATCCCAGGAAGGCTGTAGCCGAACTGACGCAACGACTTGCTCCCCACGGCTATTACCCGCTGCTCCGAAGCGAGGAGGACCTGACAATCCTCCGAGTGGTGCCCTCAAAACGTTCGTTTCGTTCAGGTCCGTGGCTGAACATCCTACTCCTGCTGGCTACCCTCGTGACGACTGTATTTGTGGGCGCCACCAACCGCGGCGCTCATCCCCTGGCGAATCCCTGGTCGGTGGTGCAGGGGCTTCCTTTCGCAGTCACGCTCCTTTCGATCCTTGGTGTGCATGAGCTCGGACACTACTTTACCGCTCGACGGTATGGCATTACAGTCACGCTCCCCTATTTTATCCCGGCGCCGGTTGGGCTCGGGACCTTCGGGGCATTCATCAGGATGAAGTCGCCGGTGACCGACCGCAGCGCGCTTTTCGACGTCGGGATCGCAGGACCGCTTGCAGGGCTCTGCGTGGCACTTCCGGCTATCGTCGTGGGTCTGCGCTGGTCGGAGTTGATAGATGCAGGCTCGGCGGGACATGTCGGCATCGCCCTTGGGACACCGCTCATGTTTTCACTCCTGCAGTGGTTAACGCTGGGACCGATACCCCAAGGAGGCGATGTGCTGTTGCACCCGGTGGCGTTCGCCGGCTGGATCGGTCTGTTCGTGACGGCGCTGAATCTGCTCCCGATTGGTCAACTGGATGGTGGCCACATTGCGTATGCGCTGGCGGGAAAGCATCACCGGAAGGTGGCAATCTTCACACTGCTCATGCTGATTGGTATGGGGATTGCGTATTGGCCAGGATGGCTGTTCTGGGCATCCCTCTCCCTTGTCCTGGGGTTGAAACACCCCCCTCCCCTGAATGACGTGACCCCGCTGGATGAACGCAGGAGGCTGGTCGGCTTCGCGTCGCTACTGCTGTTGCTGAGCGTGATTACGCCATCCCCCTTCAATTTCTCGGAGTCATAAGTCGATCGATGGAGAGACAGAGGGTTCGGAAATCGAAGGAGCCACCACTCCGGTTCCAATGAGGAAGGAACGACACGGATTGTTTAAGCATCTGCTGTATCGTTTGTACGAAGGGCGGCTGTTTCAGGAAGTTCGAGGCGGAGAACTGCCCCGGCACATCGGTCTGATCCTCGATGGCAATCGGCGATACGCAAGGGAACACGGGTATGCCAGCCTCCTTGAAGGACACCGGAAAGGAGCGGAGAAGCTGGAAGAGGTCCTGAACTGGTGCCAGGAGCTTGAAATCAGGATGGTGACCGTGTGGATCTTTTCTACTGAAAACATATCCCGAAGCCAAGAGGAGGTAGACGGTCTCCTGGCACTGATCGAGAAGAAGATGCGCGACATTGCCCAGGATCCCAAGGTACATCGGAAGCGGATGCGGATCAGGGCTATCGGCAAGATGGAACTCCTCCCTCCGTCCACGGTGCAGGCGATCCGTGAGGCAGAGGAGGCCACGCGGGACTATGACGCCTTTTTTCTGAATGTCGCCGTCGGGTATGGCGGACGACAGGAGATCGCGGATGCTGTTGCGACCATGCTCAGGGACAAATCGGAAAGAAATATCCCACTGGAAAAGATCATCGATGATATTTCCATCGACGAGATTGGCAAGTATCTCTATACCTATGACCTGCCCGATCCTGATCTCATCATCCGGACCAGCGGTGAAGTTCGACTGAGCGGGTTCCTGCTCTGGCAGAGCGCGTACAGCGAGTATTACTTTTGTGACGCCTACTGGCCGGTTTTTAGAAAGATCGACTTCTTTCGCGCCATTCGAAGCTTTCAGCAGCGCGAGCGCCGGTTTGGGGTATGAGTGAAAGGGCGGCCTTCAATCGCTCCAGAGTCAGGAGGGTAATCGTATGAAGCCTATCAGACAACTGACAGCACTCCTCGCGCTATGCCTCTTAGTGCAGATGACCGCAGCGTCCTGGGTGAGGGCCGAAGAGACCAGCCTGGGTGCGGATGTGTCCGCCGGCGCGGTCAGCGTCATTGCCACCGTCATCACGCTGCCGCTCAAGCTTATCACCTGCGCTGCGACGGTGGCGCTTGGTGGGACGGCCTATGGGCTGACCATGGGGACCAGCGAGATCATTCGGGAAGAGTTGGTAGCCGGAACCAATCAGACCTGCGGCGGGCGATTCTACGTGTCGCCCCAGCAGGTCAAGCAGCTTGTGAGAGAACCAGAACTGCGAAGGTAGGTGGGGCAGCTTGTCCACCTCCCCTCGTCGTCATCAATCCATGGGGTAGCCGCGCAATGCGCTTCGGCGGCGGCAGAACGGCTCCCCGAACCTATTGGAGGCGCCAATGAAGATGACCGTACGGGTTGTTGTGCTTGCACTTGTGATGTCGATGGCCCTCACCACCCAGGCCGTTGCCGGGGAACTGACTCATTCGACGCGGGGCCAGAAGGCACTGAGAGGTGCCGCCAATCTGACCCTTGGGCTGTTCATCGAATGGCCGAAAATGATCTGCTATGAGGCGCGAGAGCAGGGTCCGCTTTTGGGGATCCCCTCAGGATTCCTTGCCGGTTTTGGTCTCGGATTGATGCGAATGGGCGTTGGGGCGTACGAACTCGTCACCTTCCCGGTCGCGATCCCGGACGATTATCGACCGATCTTGAGTCCACGTTATCCCTTTGAACCGGGACGGACGGTGGTGTCGCCCGCCCTCATCGCGCGCCCACAAGAAGGCGACAGGCCCTAGTCAAGCTGTCGCCGAGCCCCTCGCGTGAGCTTCGCTCACTGGCCTGCACTCTTTACCAGTGTGAGCGCGACTGAATTGATGCAGTAGCGGAGGCGTGTCGGCGGTGGCCCGTCAGCAAAGACGTGGCCCAGGTGCGCGTCGCACCGGCTACACCGCACCTCGGTGCGACGCATCAACAGGTCGGTATCCTCTACGGTCTTGATCTGCTCTGGCGCCAGAGGGGCCCAGAAGCTGGGCCACCCGGTTCTAGAGTCGAACTTTGCGTCCGAGCCAAACAATTCATTCCCGCAGCAGACGCACTGGTAGATTCCATCTTCTTTGCAGTCGTGGTATTCACCAGAAAACGGCCTTTCAGTCCCCTTCTGCCGACAGACATAGAACTGCTCCGGCGTGAGCTGTGCCTTCCATTCCTCATCGGTTTTGGGTAGCTTATCATTCATTAGTACGTGTCGCTTATGCTGGATTGCGTAGACCGGAGAGGTCAACGCGCCACTGATATTCTTCGAGGTAGAAGTTGAGGTCGATTGAGTATAGCTGCTCCTTCACGGATCTGGGGGAGCCCTTGGTCTCGAAAAGCAGTGTGGCCGAAACGACGACGTGACTAGGCGAAACTGGTGCGATCTGGAGATTGTGAAGGCGCTTGTCGCAGCATGCGAGTTGCCACGGACTTCTGTCCATCCTTTGAGTGAATATGTCCTTCGAAATGGCGGAGCGGCTCTGGCTCGTGCCTTGCTCCCACATCGACCACCATTCGTGATAGCCCCACTGATCAAGTAGCCGTTGAAAGCGGTCCCGGACGATGTCAACGTGAGCCGCGTCCCCAGCAGTGGAGTGGACTGCCGGAAGAAACAGAAGCCATAACGTCAGTGTGGCGGGAATTGCAGTACTGGCTTTCATGCGGATTGATCCCTTGGTCTATCGACGAGTTGTCGTTTTTCGTCATTGCAAACGACGATTATACTGGCGTGTATAGTATTACCCGATAAATCCTGACGCTAGTCGCAATTCTCCTGTCATTCCTCAGAGTTGTCAACGGAATTTCAACGGTGCCGATAGCGGCAAAGGCCGCCCCGATGGTCGGCATAATCTTATTTTCCGGGAACTGGCCTCGGGCGTGCTTGCCCTTTTCCTCGGGAAAGCTTACGATTAGGCGACAATCTGCTTTTGTAACTTTCTACCAACAGCCGCATAGGAGGAGTCACGGTGCCGCTGGTCAAGGTCAAGCAAAAGTTCCAGGTGACACTTCCCGCCTCGGTACGCCGGAAGATGGAGGTGGCGGTGGGGGATCTCTTAGAGGCCGACGTTCGTGGTAAGAAAATTACGCTAACCCCGAAGGTGGCCGTCGATCGGGCTCTTATTGAGAAACGCTTGGCTGAGAGCTTTGAAGACTTTCGCAAAGGGCGAGTGCACGGCCCGTTCTCCTCGACCAAGGAAGTGACTCGAGCGCTGCGGGCGGGCAAGTCACGTAAGACTGCCTGATGCGGGCTGTCTTCAGTGAAGGTAATGGGATCGAGGAGGGATAGCAGATTACTCTAATAAGATGATGTGGTGCCGAAGCGGGGACTCGAACCCCGATGGGCGTACGCCCACTGCGCCCTGAACGCAGCGCGTCTACCAATTCCGCCACTTCGGCATGGCTCATCGCAAGTTGCTTACGCTCATTACTTGTAAAGGGTCAACGCTGAAAAGTCAACGGAAAAGCGCAGGAGTAGTTAGCTACTCAGGTAGATAGACTGAAGGCTGAAGGCTCTTAGGGGTAAGTCATGCGTGATCACACAAAACTTCGGGCATTTGAGTTGGCTGATGAAGTGGCAATGTTGGTGTATCGGGTAACCGCAGGGTTTCCGAAAACAGAGATGTTTGTGCTGACTTCTCAAATACGGCGGGCAGCAGTTTCAGTTCCTTCTAACATCGTGGAGGGTTGCGCTCGTGACAGCGAGGCAGATTATCTCAGATTTCTCACTATAGCCTTCGGGTCCTTGAGGGAACTGCGCTATCAACTACATTTGGCAAAGCGTTTGGGCTTCTTGCCCAATGAGGAGTCCTGCCTGATAGAACCAAAGATCGTGGAAACCGAGAAGGTCTTGAATGGATTGATTCGTGCCTTACGAGATGATTTATAGCCTTCAGCCTTCAGCCTAAACGCCTGAGTAGTTACGCGCAGGAAGAGCTCATGGATTACGAAGACGATCATATGTGTTTTGTCTGCGGCAAGCAGAACGGAGACGGGCTGCACCTCGATTTCGAGCTGATCGGTGATGATCGCATCCGGACCGAGTTTACCCCATCGAAGCGGTTTCAGGGCTGGAAGGACGTCCTGCATGGGGGTATTATCGCGACCATTCTCGATGAGGTGATGGTCAACGGCGCCTACTTGCGGCAGATCATGGCCGTAACCACCAAGCTCCAGATTACGCTCAGGCGCCCGGTCGCCATTGGAGAGCGGGTCGTCTTCTACGGGCAGATCCTGAAGCAGGGCGCCAGAACAGTCGACATGAAAGCCTGGGCCGAGGGGGAGAATGGGACGATCGTTGCCGAGGCCACCGGCCTTCTGATGAAGATCCGAGGGTAAGAAGGGGGATCAGGTGCGGCGGATCGTGACGTTGCTGACCGACTTTGGACTGAGCGATCCGTTTGTCGGCATGATGAAAGGGGTGATCCTCGGGATCAACCCCCATGCGGTGCTCGTCGATCTGTGCCATGGCAGCAAGGCCTACGAACCCTCTGAGGCGGCATTTGCTCTCATTACGGCGTATCGCTTCTTTCCTCAAGGCACGATCCACGTCGCGGTGATTGACCCAGGGGTCGGCGGGCCTCGCCGCCCACTCCTGGTGACCTGCGACGGCCATCTGTTCATTGGCCCGGACAACGGACTCCTGGCCCCGCTCGCAGAGAAGGCCGAATCGTCGGGCGTCAGGGCCATCACTGCTACCCGGTATTTTCTTCACCCCGTCAGTGTTACTTTTCACGGCCGCGACATCTTTGCGCCTGTCGCCGCCCATCTTTCGCTCGGGGTTGAGCCTGCCGAGCTTGGAGAACCGATCGATGACTATGTCCGCCTGACGCTCCCACGCGCGGCGCCGTTCGGGACCTCCGGGATCAAGGGGGAAATCCTTCACATCGATCGGTTCGGTAACCTGGTGACAAATGTTACCCGTGTCGACCTGAAACATCTGGCGGCTGGAGATTTACCTGCGGAATTCTTGGTCCACGTTGCCGGCCTGGAGGTTCCGATTGTTGCCTACTATGGTCAGGTTGCCCCTGGTGTGCCTGGCGCCGTTATTGGAAGCGCGGACTGCCTGGAAATCTTTGTGAATCAGGGGGATGCGTCCAGGCTCCTCGGCGTAGGACGAGGAGCCGAGGTTGTGGTCGGCAGGAAGGATGGCGAAGAGTCGCGTCTTTGACAAGCTATGAAGCACTGTGTTAGGCTCAACCACTACGGTACGGTTTGGCTGCAGTGCATGTGGCCACTGGCTTTGTAGATGGATGAGAGAGAATGGCGAAAGCACCATTCGCAGATTTTTACAAAGGGGTCTCCAACGACGCCCTTGGCGCGTATCTGAAGCGGATTGCTCAGGTTCCCCTCCTGAAGAAGGAGGAGGAGCTTATTCTGGGAAAGGCCTCTCAACAGGGAGATGAGAAGGCCTTGAAACAACTGGTGGAGGCCAACCTCCGTTTCGTGGTCAAGGTGGCCCTTCGTTATCGAGGATGCGGTCTGTCGCTGCCGGATCTGATCAACGAAGGCAACATCGGTCTGCTCGAAGCCGCGCGCCGCTACTCTCCGGACTACAACGTGAAGTTTATCACCTATGCAGTCTGGTGGATTCGACAAGCGATCATGCAGGCCTTGGCCGCAGGTGGGGGGGCGGTGAGGCTTCCGCTCCGCAAGGCTCGCCTCGCATCACGACTTGACGAGGTCCGCGCCGACCTTTCGCAGCAGCTACAAGCAGCGCCGACAGACTCAGAGGTAGCGGAAGAATTGGATCTGAGCGTAAGCGACCTGGAGGGGGCATTACACCGGGCGGGTCAGTTGGCGTTTCTCAGCGATGAGATCGGCCTTGAACAACGGATTGGGATGGAGTTATACGACTCGAAGCAGCTCCCTCCTGCCGACTACGAACTGATCCGGAGGTCGTTCCGCGAAGAGGTGGAGCGGATGCTTGGCAGTCTTACCCCCAGAGAGCGGCTTATTGTGGAGTTGCGCTTCGGGTTGGGGCAGGAAGATGCGATGACCCTCAAAGAGGTTGGTAAGCGACTTACGCTCTCGCGGGAGCGGGTCCGACAGATCGAGGAGCGCGCCAAACAGAAATTGCGCGTCATGGCCAAATCCAGACATCTGAAAGATTACTTGAATTAGACCTTCTCGCCTGCCGAACCACTCACCATGACGAGAGGGGCGGGATATTTCACTTGAAATGGATGGTAGTCGGATCGATAGGCCCTGACCCTTCACTGGTGATCAGGGCTTTTGTTTTTTTGCCTCGTGCAGCTCTTCAGGCTGATTGTTTCAGGGGGATGCATGGCCGACCAGTATGACAGCGCGGAGGCAGCGCGATGGCGGATGGTAGAGCAGCAGCTCAAGGCCCGAGATATTGTCGATGAGCGGGTCCTCGACGCGATGGGGAGGGTCCCCCGCCATCTGTTCGTAGAGCCGGCCCTGGAATATTATGCCTACGAAGACCGTCCTCTCTCTATCGGGGCGGGACAGACTATTTCCCAGCCGTATATTGTAGCGCTCATGATCCAGCTCCTCCGGGTGCAACCATGGCATCGGGTCCTTGAGGTTGGGACCGGTTCGGGCTATCAGGCCGCTATCCTGGCCGAACTGGCGGCCGAGGTCTATACCGTCGAGATCATCCCCTCACTTGCAGAAGAAGCCTGTACCCGCCTGGCGGCTCTCGGATACGGGAATGTGCATGCTCAACAGGGGGATGGATACGAGGGGTGGCCAGAGGTTGCTCCCTTTGACGGGATTGTGGTCGCTGCCGGCGCTCCGCAGATCCCGCTCCCGCTGATCGAGCAGCTACGCGAGGGGGGACGAATGGCGATCCCGGTAGGGATTGCGAGGGGGACGCAGGATCTGATTCTCGGAGAGAAACGCGGCGGGAAATTTCTGGTTCGCTCGATTGCGCCTGTGGTCTTCGTACCGTTGACGGGAAAGGGAGGCGCTCAGGACTGGTAATAGCTCGTAGTTCAGAGTTCAGGGTTCATCGTGTATGCAGACACAGCCCTCCCCAGAACGCCGGGCATAGTACTTAGAACGTAAATCTCGCTTTCTCTATGAACCTCGAACCTTGAACTTTGAACCGTGAACTACTGTGATCCCACTCAGGGATAACATCCCCTCCGATCGTACCCCCGTCGTCACGGTTGGGCTCATCGCCGCTAATATCCTTGTTTACTTGAACCAGTTGACGCTGCCACCACGGGCGGCGGTACAGTTTGTCCACCTGTATGGTCTCATTCCACTGGAGATCAGTAGTGGCGACCTCCTGGTTCCACATCCTGTTCCGCTCTACGCCACCGTCTTCACCTCGATGTTCGTGCATGGCGGCCTGTTCCATCTTGGCGGCAACATGCTTTATCTCTGGATCTTCGGCGATAACGTGGAAGACAGGCTTGGGCGACTCAAGTACCTGATCTTTTATCTGCTCTCCGGACTGGCGGCGGCGGCGGCCCAGATTTGGGCTAATCCCGACTCAAAGATCCCGATGATCGGAGCCAGCGGGGCGATCTCCGGCGTGCTGGGAGCCTATCTCTTCCTTTTCCCGAATGCCCGTGTCCTCACTCTTATTCCGCTCGGTTTTTTCTATCGGGTTGCAGAGATCCCGGCGTTAGTCGTTCTGGGGTTCTGGATCATCGTTCAGATTCTCAACGGTGCCATGACGCTGGGCGCTCAGGTGGGGGGCGTTGCATGGCTCGCCCACATCGGGGGGTTCGTGGCAGGTCTCGTGATGGTGGTACTGTTGACCGGAGGCCGCAGACAGCTTCACTGGGGGGATCGGCTATTATAAGCGACACCACGTGACGAATGACTCTGAGCCGTCAGGAATTCCAGCAACTGGTCTCTCGGGCGATCGCGTCTCTTCCGCGGCGAGTGGTGAAACGGCTCAACAACGTCGAGGTCGTGGTCAAGGATCGACCCACGCACGAGGAGTTGGCGATGGCCGGAACCGATCCAGCGCAGACCCTCTTTGGCCTGTATACCGGTATCCCGCTCACAGAGCGGAGCACCTCGTACGGAATGGTCCTGCCGGATAAGATTACGCTGTATCAGCGATCGATTGAAGAGGGCTGCCGGACCAAGCGAGAGATACAAGAGCAGATCCGCACGACCCTGCTGCACGAGATCGGTCACCATTTTGGCCTCTCCGAAGATGACTTGGAAGAGGCCGGGTACAGGTAATGCCACGGTTCCCGCCCCTGGAAAACTCTTGACACTTTCTGGCAACCCCCGCTAAGATCGCGCCGGTCTTGCGTTTGCATTGAGGATCGAGGAGGATCGATGGCTGCGAGGGGACGGCGTCAAGAGGCCAGGTTTTACGAGCTGTACTGCATCGTATGCGGCAGGACCTGCACCGAGCAGGAGAGCAGCACGCGCTGCGTCAGTTGCGGCAATCCGCTCGGCGTGCGTTATGACTACGCCTATATCAGGGCTCGCCTGAATCGATACTCGCTCAAGACCTCTCCGATCAAAGCGCTCAAATACCTCGATTTCTACCCCATCCTCAACCTCGATCTGGTGGTCTCTCTTGATGAGGGGGGGACGCCGCTGTACCGGTGTCATCGGCTGGCGGAAGAGTTGGGGATCAAACATCTCTACATCAAGAATGAAGGCTTGAATCCGACCGGCGTGTTCAAGGATAGAGGGACGCTCGTAGAGATCACCAAGGCCAAAGAGCAAGGCGCCAAGGCGATCTGCGTGGCATCCACCGGGAATATGGCCGGCTCCGTCGCGGCCTATGCCTCGATCGCCGGGCTGCCGTGTTATGTGGCGGTGCCGGAGGGGACTCCGATCGGAAAGATGTCCCAGGCCCTCTCCTATGGCGCCCGGGTGCTCCAGATCCGAGGGACGTACAACGACGCGGCCTCCATCGCGGAGCAGATGAGTCAGCGCTACAGATTTTACCTGGCCGGCGATTACGCCTTCCGCATCGAAGGCCAGAAGTCGCAGGCGTTCGAGATTGTGGAGCAGTTGGACTGGCAGGCCCCCAGCGTCGTCATTGTCCCCATGGGGTGCGGGACGAACATCGCCGCCCTCTGGAAGGGATTTAAAGAGTTTCATGAACTGGGCTTGATTTCGTCTCTGCCACGGATGATCGGTATCCAGCCGATCGGCTGTCAACCGATCGTAGCGGCATTTAACCAGGGAAGGGACGATATTGTGCCGGTACAGAAACCGGAGTCGGTCGCCTCGGCGCTGATGGCAGGCGATCCGTTGGATGGGCTGAAGGCACTGGCGGCACTCCGCGAATCGGGCGGATGTGCCCTCTCGCTCAGCGATGGCGAGATCTTGCAAGCCCAGCAGCAGATTGCGCGCCATGAGGCGATCTTCGTCGAGCCGTCCGGGTCGCTTCCCGTTGGGGCGCTCACGCCGCTGCTCACCAGCGGGCGCGTGAGGGCGGACGAGGTCGTGGTCTGCCTCGCCACAGGGAACGGGCTCAAGGATCCTAAGGCGGCGCTGCGAGTCCTGCCGTCGCCGGCCACGATCGATCC
>NZ_JAQUOY010000043.1 GCF_028716865.1 Candidatus Methylomirabilis sp.
CGGCGCGGGTCGCCCGCGCAAGCCGGTCATGCCGCGCGAAGAGCGCGGTGAGACCCTCCGCCCTGATCGCGGCGAGGGACTCGTGAAGCGCCATGACCAACGAAACCGCCGGCGTAAAGGTATTCTGGTTCTTCTCCAGGCTCTTCCGCTCCGCCAGGAAGTTGAAGTAGAACTTCGGAAGGCGGGATTGTTGCACCATCGCCCATCCCTTGTCAGAAACGGCGCAAAAAGCGAGGCCTGGCGGGATCATCAACCCCTTCTGAGATCCGCCCACAACGACGTCTACCCCCCAGGCATCCATCGGCAGGTTCGCCACCCCCAGACTCATAATGGCGTCAACGACCAGGATGGCTGGCGTCCTCCCCACGATCCGGGCGATGGCCTCAATATCGTGTATGACGCCGGTGGAGCTTTCCGTGTGCGTGGCAAAGACGGCCTTGATCGAGGGATCAGCCGCAAGCGCTGCCGCCACGAGGTCAGGTTCTACCGCCCGCCCCCACTCTACATCGATGTAGCACGGCTGAAGGCCATAGGCCTCGCAGATCTCTCCCCAGCGCTCGCCGAACTTACCGCTCCTGATGACCACGGCTCGATCGCCGGGCGAGAGCGTGTTCACCACCGTCCCCTCCATCCCACCGGTACCGGATGAGGTGAACAACAGCACCTCGTTTTTGGTCTGGAAGAGGAATTTGAGCCCTTCCCGGACGGAGGCGAGGAGGGCTTCATACTCCGGACCGCGATGGTATAGGATCGGCCTGGCCATCGCCAGCAAGGCGTCCGGAAGGACCGGAGTCGGCCCTGGCGCTAGTAAATGTCGCTTTTTCATCACTGCCTTTCGCGTCTAAAGAGCCTATCCTGAGCCTAATCGGTGGGCTCATACTTCGACAGACTCAGCATGAACGGGAAAATACCAACCGTTTCAATCCCCATACCGTTCGCCCTGAGCACGTCGAAGGGCGACCAGGGGTTTGCAGGGCAGGCACGCGGGTCCCTTTAATCCGTGCCGACTATATCCAAAACGGCGCGCGACTGTCAAGGTGAAACACGGTTCGGGAAGGACGAGCGCGCATCCATGGCTTACTCCTCGGTCTCTGCTCCCCCTCCGGCCGCTCCCTCTTCCTCCGCAGCCTCCTCCATCATCTGGTCGAAGTCCTCGCCGACATCCTCGCCCATCTCTTTCCCCATCCGCTTGGCCCAGCGCGCCACACTCTTCGGATCGTTCTCATCAAGATCGCCGAAATTGCTGGGGTCAGCCATTCGCTCGAAGCGGCTCTCTTCAGACTTGACCACCGCGAACCGGGAGAGCAGACGCGTCAGATCCCGACCCCCACAGCGGGGGCAGACAGGTGTAGCGGGGTTATGGATATTCCGGATCAGCAGGCTCACCCGCTTCCTGCAACTGCTGCACGCATATTCATAGATCGGCATGGTACACCTCGTTTCCGCTAAGGCTCATCACTATACAGAGCCTTTCAGCTCTCGGCATGGGCGAATACAACCCCCTACTCGTGTAAGCAGTTATCAGATCACCCCGCCGCTGTCAAGACCGGGTGCACCTGCCTGGTAGCAGACAGGTCAACAGTGGGTCACGGCGAACCTTGACAAGTCCATACAAAGGCGAGAGAATCACAATGTTTCCTGGGTGTTTCACGAGTCGAGACAGCTAGACCGGTTTCATTGTAGTCTGGCCCACCGCGCTTTACGCTGGAGTTGAGGAGGAATACCTTCATGGAAGTGCTCCGTTGGCTGATCCCGTTACTGGCAGTCGTGGCGATCTTTGTGGTGGGCGCGCGCACCGTCTTGTCATTAAGACGCTCCGAGGAGTCCCTGATCTGCACAACCTGCGGTGCTCAGACTGATACACCCCAGTCAAAGACCAGAGGCTCATTTGCGATCGAGATCGTGCTGTGGTTGGCGCTTATCATTCCCGGCCTTCTCTACAGCCTATGGCGTCAGTCAACGCATCGGAAGGTATGCCCCACGTGCGGAAACGCGACGCTGATTGTGGCGAACACACCCGATGGACGCAAGCTTGCGGAGCGGTTTTCCGAGGGGAAGCACTGAGCAGTGGGAGGGCATTCATGGGGACGGTGGGTAACGTGGCGTGCAGCGATCCTGCCGCACCGATCGACAGTGCGCCTATTATCGCGGAGCCTGAGGCCCGTTATGCCGGATTCTGGATCCGAATGGCGGCCTGGGTGATCGATCTCGCCTTTCTCTCTCTGATCACCATCGCTCTCGACCTTGCAGCGCTGGCAACCATTTTTCTCGGGGGTCAGTTAGGCGGCGAGATCAATGATCAGGTGGTGGCATTGGCTGGATATTCGAGTGCTGCCATCGTCATGTTGAGTGGTGTGGGGTATTTCACCATCTTCGTCGGAACGTGTGGACAGACCCCCGGGAAGATGCTTTTCCGCCTGAAGGTTGTCCGAACTGACGGTCAGGAGATGACGTATGGCGGCGCACTGCTTCGCTCGCTGTGCTGGATGCTCTCGCTCCTGCTCTTCGGCATTGGCTTGCTGATGATCGCGTGTACCCACCGAAAACGTGGCCTGCACGACATGCTGGCAGGTACGTCCGTGATCCGCCTCCAACGATCGCCTTGACGGCAACAAGACTCCTGTGTAGTTTTGACCTTGACAAGAAGCGAGGAGAGGGCTATTTTTAGGCGCTGCAAAGGGAGTGGGAGTAGTGCTTGAAGGTCTCACAGATCGATTAAGTCTGGTCCTGAAAAAGCTTCGTGGCCACGGGCGGCTCACCGAGGAGAACATCACTGAGGCGCTTCGAGAGGTTCGCCTTGCGCTGCTCGAAGCGGATGTCAATTTTAAGGTCGTCAAAGGGTTCATCGAGCGCGTCCGCGAACGGGCAGTGGGCCGTAATGTATTAGAGAGTCTGACGCCCGGTCAGCAGGTCGTCAAGGTCGTCTACGAAGAGCTGGTCGAGGTGCTGGGCAAAACACGCGCCCCGCTGACCTATGCGCCGGATCATCCTACGATCGTCATGCTGGTCGGCCTGCATGGATCAGGCAAGACGACGACGTCGGCGAAGCTGGCCCGGTGGTTCGTATCGGAAGGACGATCGCCGCTCCTGGTGGCGGCCGATACGGTGAGGCCGGCAGCCAGGGAGCAGCTCCAGACTCTGGGGCGGGCTATCGGGGTTCCGGTGTACGCCGGGGCGGGTTCTGCGCTGCAAGTCTGCCAGGAGGCAAAGCGCCTGGCAAAAGAGCACGGACAGAACCCGGTGATTCTCGATACCTCCGGGCGACTCCATATCGATGAGCCGCTGATGCAAGAGCTGGTGGCGATTGCTGCTGCGACCTCTCCGACCGAGCGGCTGATGGTCGCCGACGCCATGACCGGACAGGACGCGGTCAATTCCGCCCTCCGGTTCAATGCGGATCTTGATCTGACGGGGTTCATCCTTACCAAGCTGGATGGGGATTCCCGAGGCGGCGCGGCCCTCTCGATCAGGTCGGTCACAGGGAAGCCGATCAAGTTTATCGGTGTCGGCGAGAAGCCGGATGCCCTCGAGCCTTTTCATCCTGAACGGCTGGCTTCTCGGATCCTTGGGATGGGCGACATCCTGACCCTCGTGGAAAAAGCACAGGCGAGGGTGGATCAAAAACAAGCCCTGGACCTGGCGAAGAAACTTCGATCCGAGGGCTTTACGCTGGAGGATTTTCGCTTACAACTCCAGCAACTGAAGGACCTTGGGCCCCTCGATCAGGTGATGGATATGATCCCGGGGTTGTCACGGCAGAAGGGCCTGGCTGACACCTTTGCAGCAGAGCGGGAGTTCAAGCAGGCTGAGGCGATTATTAACTCGATGACCCGCAAGGAGCGCGAGATTCCCGAGGTCATCAATGGGAACCGGCGCCTGCGGATCGCCGCTGGAAGCGGCACATCTGTGGCGGACGTGAATCGTCTGCTCAAGCAGTTCGTCCAGGCCAGGAAACTGATGAAACATGTCATGCCGGGGGGTAGTGGGGCGAGAGGGAAAATGGCAAAGCGCCTTCGGTCCTTTATGGGAGCGTGACGGCGAGCGGATGAGGGGGAGACAAAGATGGCTGTAAAGATCAAATTGCGGCGGATGGGGGCAAAGCAGCACGCCTTCTATCGCCTGGTCGTGGGAGACTCACTGGCTGCAGGGGGCGGTAAGGTACTGGAAACCCTGGGTACCTACGATCCCCACGGGGAGCAGCCTGCGCTCTCCGTGCAGGCGGAGCGTGCATTGCATTGGTTGCAACGGGGCGCTGAACCTACCGACAGCGCCAGACAGCTTTTGCGGCGGGCAGGTGTCATGCGGCAATTGGCCGAATTGAAGGCCGCAGGCAAGGGTCAATAACCCTGGGTTCGTGACCAAAGCATAACGCACCGGAAGGAGGGAAGATGGAAGACGGTCCGTCAGTTCCGAGTCAGGATACCATGGAGGAAGCGAAGGCGCTCAAAGAGCTGGTAGAACGGATGGCCATGGCGCTGGTGGACAGTCCGGACCAAGTGACCGTCGATGCGGCAGAGGAGGACAATGCGTTGGTCCTCCGCCTGCGAGTGGCCTCCTCCGATGTCGGCAGGGTGATCGGAAAGCAGGGCCGGACGGCCAAGGCGATGCGTACCGTACTGCACGCCATCGCAGCCAGATCGAAGCGTCGGGCCGTCCTGGAGATTCTGGAATAGGTGAATGCCGTCGCCATACCTTGTACTGGGTAGGACTGTCAAGGCTTGGGGGCTGAAGGGAGAAGTGAAAGTACAGCCCTTCGCTGACTCGATCGCGATTGCAGCAGGGTCGGCAACCGTATACCTCAGGGGGGCCGTGGGCGATCTTGCTGAGTATATCGTGGAGCGAGTTCGGCCGACGGCGGGTTCAGCCTGGATCATGCAATTACAGGGCGTACAGACCATTGAACAGGCGGAACGTCTGGTCGACCATGAGGTGCTCATCCCCAGGTCGGCCGCCCCAACGCTTCCAGAGGGAACGTATTACCATGCTGATCTCATCGGCCTTACGGTCGTGACTGAAGAGGGCCGAAAGCTTGGACGGATCGCCGAAATCCTGGAAACGGGCGCCAACGATGTCTATGTGGTCCACGGTGAAGATGAAGATTCGGAATGGCTGCTTCCTGCGACCCGAGAGGTCGTGAGAAGGATCGATCTTACAGGGGAGATCATGCTGGTCCGTCTTCTGAAAGGGATGATCGAAGCTGAGGCAGTATGACATCCTCACACTCTTCCCCGGGTTCTTTCAGGGACCGCTTTCTGAAAGCATCCTCAAGCGAGCCCAGCAGCGCGGTTTCGCACAGATCACGGTCCACGATCTTCGGAGTTATGCTCATGATCGTCATGCCATCGTGGACGATCGACCGTACGGGGGTGGCGCTGGAATGGTGCTTAAACCCGAGCCGATCCTCGAGGCGGTTGCAAACCTCCGTTTGGAGCAAGAGACTCATCTGGTCCTTCTGACCCCCCAGGGCCGTCCGTTTAAACAGGCGATTGCCCAGGAGCTTGTCGAGCACCACCACCTGCTGTTGGTGTGCGGCCGGTACGAGGGGTTTGACGAACGGGTAAGAGCGCTCCTGGCGCCCGATGAGATTTCTATCGGGGACTACGTCCTGACAGGGGGAGAACTACCGGCCCTTGTGCTCCTGGATGCCGTCATCCGGCTGATTCCCGGCGTACTGGGTGATGAAGAGTCGGCCCGGTACGACTCTTTCGTAGACACGTTGCTGGATTTTCCCCACTATACGCGGCCACAAAGCGTTAAGGGGCTTGCGGTCCCGGACGTGCTGCTGTCTGGCGACCATGAGCGGATCAGGCGCTGGCGCCGAAAGGAGGCCTTGCGGCGCACGCAGGTCCGTCGGCCGGATCTCCTACAGCAGGCCGAACTGGACGAAGAGGACCGTCAACTCCTCACGGAGATCGACGCAGAGGAGGAGAACGGTTAAATGGTCTGAGGTGTGATGTGTGCAGTGAGCGTGTTTCGTACCTCGAATTTGGCACGTTGGACTTATTGTATGTCGGAGGCTGAATCATGAATGTTATCAGCAGCGTCGAAGCGGCCTCGCTGAAGGCGCAGATCCCTGACTTTTCGCCTGGCGACACGGTCAGGGTGCAGGTGAAGGTCCTGGAGGGCGATAAGGAAAGATTTCAGGTATTCGAAGGGGTGGTCATCCGTATGCGCGGCGACGGAATTCGTGCGACCTTCACGGTACGTAAGGTCACGTACGGTGTCGGTGTGGAGCGCATCTTCCCCATCCATTCCCCCATGATCGAGAAGATCGAGTGCATAAGACGGGGTCATGTCCGTCGGGCGAAACTCTACTACCTGCGAAAGCTGAAGGGAAAAGCTGCCCGGATCTCAGAGCGCAAGCTGAGGTAGAGGGAATGCCTGCGCTGCGGCATGCAGAGGTGGAGACCCGCCTCCGTGCCGCAGGGCATCACCTTATTGCCGGTGTTGATGAGGTCGGGCGGGGGTCCCTGGCCGGGCCGGTCCTGGCTGCCGCGGTGATCCTTCCGCCGGCTTGTGCGATCGATGGGGTGGATGACTCCAAGGCGCTCAGCGTATGCCGGCGCGAGCGGCTCGACCTGGCGATCAGGGCCGAGGCGGTGGCCGTCGGCTTCGGCGTGGTCCAGGAGGAGGTCATCGATACCCTGAATATCCTCCAGGCAACTATGCTTGCCATGCGGCGTGCCATCGAGGCTTTGAATCCGCCCCCAGATTTCGTCCTGATCGACGGCGATCGATCCCCAGACTGTTCCACCCCCCATCAACTGATCCCCTCGGGAGATCGTCTCTGTTTCTCCATCTCTGCGGCTTCCATCCTTGCAAAGGTTGCTCGGGACCGGATCATGCAGGCATATGACCTGGCCCTCCCGCAATACGGCTTCGGCCGACACAAAGGGTACGGAACCCCGGAACATCTGTCTGCCATTGCGCGATTCGGGGTGAGCCCTATCCACAGGAAGGGCTTCAGGGGTGTCCGGGAATATGTATAACAGGGTCTGCAAATGAAAACCGGGCGGTCGGCTCTGGGAGCGGAAGGAGAGCGTACAGCGAAGGCGTATCTGCAGGCCAAAGGATTCCGGATCCTCCACGAGAACTATTCGACCCCGCTCGGCGAGATCGACCTGATCGCGCAGGACGGTGGCGAGGTGGTTTTCGTGGAGGTGAAGGCCCGTACGTCAGGTGAGTTCGGTCCGCCGCAGGCCTCGGTCACACGTCGGAAGCAGCACCAGATCGTCAGGGTGGCGAAGCTCTACTTGCAGCGGCAGAGGCTCAGCGAGACGGCTTGTCGCTTCGACGTCGTAGCGGTAACATTTGCAGGGGGCCAGTCGGGACAGCCCGAGATCCTCCTGATCCGGGACGCCTTCGGCAGCGAGGGGACCACCCTCTTTTGATGGAGTGACAATGCTGGCCAAGGTGTTATCCAGCGCGGCGTTGGGAGTCGAGGCCTACCTGGTCGACGTAGAGGTTGACATCGCTCAGGGCCTGCCCAACTTTAACACCGTCGGGCTGCCGGATGCAGCGGTCAAGGAGAGCCGCGATCGGGTGAGGGCAGCCATCAAGAACTGCGGGTTCGACTTTCCCTCCAGACGGATCACAGTAAATCTGGCGCCGGCCGATATCAAGAAGGAAGGCGCCTGTTTCGACCTCCCCATCGCCTGCGCTATCCTGGCGGCGATGGGCCTGATCAAGCCGGACCGACTCCAGAGCCATCTGCTCCTAGGCGAGTTGGCGCTGGACGGCGGTGTCCGAGGGGTCAACGGCGCCCTGCCGATGGCGGTCGCAGCCGCACGTCACCGACTTGCCGGGATGATCCTGCCTGCAGAGAACGCCCCAGAGGCGGCCGTGGTGGAAGGGATCCAGGTCTATGGTGTCGAGACGCTTCCGCAGGTCGTGGAGTTTCTGAACGGCGTACAGCAGGTGCCGCCCACGCACATCAACCTCCAGGATGTCTTCGCGCAGCACGCCAGCTACGGCGTCGATCTGGCCGACGTAAAAGGGCAGGCCCATGCGAAGCGGGCGCTTGAGGTGGCGGCGGCCGGCGGCCATAACATCCTCTTCATCGGACCCCCGGGCTCCGGCAAAACAATGCTCGCCAAGCGTCTTGCCACTATCCTGCCTGACCTGGTCCTGGAGGAAGCGATCGAGGTGACGAAGATCCATTCCATCTGCGGCCTCGTACCTTCTCGCACGGCGCTGGTGGCAACCCGACCCTTCCGAGCGCCTCATCACACCATCTCGGATGCCGGGCTGATCGGCGGCGGCACGATCCCGCGACCCGGCGAGGTAAGTCTGGCACACCACGGGGTTCTCTTCCTCGATGAGCTGCCGGAGTTCAAACGGTCCGTTCTGGAGGTGTTACGTCAGCCGCTGGAGGACGGCACGGTCACCATTGCGCGCGCGGCGACCTCCGTCACCTACCCGGCTCGTTTCATGCTGGTCGCTGCGATGAATCCTTGCCCATGCGGCTACTTCACCGACCCACAGCGGCCGTGTAGCTGCTCCACTCCCCAGATTCAGCGATACCGATCGCGGATCTCCGGCCCGCTGCTGGACCGGATCGACCTGCACCTCGATGTACCGCCACTGCGTTATCGGGAGCTGACAACCGATTCCCAGGGAGAGCCTTCTGAGCAGGTGCGGACGCGTGTCAAAGGGGCCAGAACTCTCCAGCAGGAGCGATTCAGGCGAACTCGGACCTTCTGTAATGCCCAAATGGGCGTTAAGCAGATTCGCCGACACTGCTCTATCGGGCCAGATGGACAGGCGCTCCTGGAAACCGCCATCGAGCGGCTCGGGCTGTCCGCAAGAGCGCATGACCGGATCCTCAAGGTAGCTCGAACTATTGCCGATCTCGAAGGTCACGAAACGATCCGGACCGACCATCTGGCAGAGGCGATTCAGTACCGGACTCTGGATCGCACCCCATGGCGGTAGGCTGGGTTGAGGAACGAAACCCAGTTCAATTGTCTTGGCGGTATCACTGGAAGTTGCTGCATATCGATGGAAGTTAGCGAACTGCTGGGATTCGCTTCACTGATCCTAGCCTACAGTAGGTAGATATTCAGACCGGGAGATCGCATGCGCCTTAAACTCCGCGACTACAAGCTGCTGCTCCTTCCGTTTTTTGCATTGATCACTCTCCTTGTCCTCGGAGTTGTCTTCAGGATGCTCACCAAGTAGCCCTGCCGTATGTTTGCCTCTATAGTACGGGAGGCTGGGTAAGGAAAAGAAACCCAGTTCCACAACAGTCATACCGGCACAAAGGCGTACGGAGAATTATTGGACTGGTACAGGAGGCTTTCTGGGTGGGGAGAAGCCTTCAACGTCTGAAGCGACCGGCTCTTAACTTCAACAGATCAGGGTTTCAGCGGCCTGATGCTACCGGATAGCTTAGTTGAATCTCTAGGGGCATCTGACTGTATGGGACGCGAAATGCCGCTTGTGCATGGCGAGGTGGGCCTATGAGCGTTTGGGGGTTGTTCGAGAAGCCGCCGCCCTCGCTAGGCAACCCGATCCAGTTCTTGTCAAATTTCCCATTGCTGTTCTCATCATGATACACCGCAGCGGCGTATACGCCTGTCTTTGGCGTAATTACGCAAAATACTACGGTCCCGCGCTTCGCCGGAATGCGCTGCTTTAGGAGTTTCTTGCCTTTCGCGAGGAAATCGTCCGGGTTGTCGCCATACAGGATGAACATGATATTTCCTTGATCGCTCCGGACTCCATGTACTTGGACATCAATGGCGGTGGAGGTGCGGTCACATGCTCGCTCGATTGCCTCGATCCGGCCAGGTATACCCCATGATAACAACAACAGGCACGCAAGCCCGAGGCCCGATAACACTGACAGTATGCGATGCATGGCGGATTGATTATCCCTACAGTTGCCCAGGGCGCACACCCTCGACGAAACAGATCATGTACTGCCGCTCAATGGAAGAGGCTAGCTGCGCGCCCAAGCTTCCAGTTTACCGCGCATACGACGCCGTTGCTGGGTGACGCCAGACCTCTACTGGATTTTGTCCGGCCTCTCCTGCCGCTCTTGCGCCTCGCAGGAGTTCGCGGACTGCAGCCCAATAACTAGGCATGATCGTTCTTCTGTATACCGAGTCCTCGGGTAGCCCCTCCATTAAACGGCGGTGGGCCTCTCCCATAGAATGATAAGGCATCAACGGGAACGCGTGATGAAGGGTATGGTAACGTAATCCAACGGGAAATAAGAACAGCGTCAAGAGAGACCGTTCCCCGATCGTCAGGGAGTCCTCGATCTGTTCCTCGTATGTCATCCTGCTTCCTGCATTCGCATACCGGTGCGCAGTGAGATTACGAACCCAGTTCAGGCTGATCGTCCAGACCACCAGGCAATACACGAGACCGATCGTCGTCCACGTGATCCATCCTTTCAACAGCAGCGCGAGCACGACGACCACCCACAGAAATCCGAGCAGGTCCCACACCACCCAAGGTCCCCGAGGCTCCGTTGGTGGGATGATGCGGTGATAATACGGGTTGATGATATAGGAAGACCAGCGTTCCATCACCCATTGCCGCAACCGAGGATGGAGAAATGACAGCGGCACTAAGACCAGGAAGCGAAAGACGGTCAAAGGCGGCAGTACGAGGACCTGCGCAAGATACAGCAACGTTTCTTGAACAGGCGCCGAGCCCAACGGTAGATACTCTCCATCAGCCGGCGTGCCGAACTTACGAGGGTGATGATGGTCGAGATGGTTCCTGTACAGGAGCGAATGCATGAGCAGGGGCACCCCGACGGCAAGATTCCAGGCGATACGAAATCCCGCCATAGAGGGCTCCTCCCTATGGACAATCTCATGGATAAAGATCCCAGCCCGAAACAGCGCAGGTCCGGCCAGCAGGAATGCGCTGATCTGCATCGGCGAAAAAGCCGGGGCCATCAGGTACACAGCGACACATCCGTATCCAATGAAGATCGTAACCAGGAAATCGATCCAATAGAGTGCGGGCTTGGGCGCGAACAGATCCTGAAGAAGCCTTTTCGCCTCTGAGCGCGAAAACGGCCGCGATCCCGGCCCCTGCCCGACAACAGAAGACACCTCTTTCTTATAGTCGTACAAAGTCAACCTCCCCTCCGTAAGCCACTGTTAATACGCACGGCGGTACGTCCCACAAGGATTTGTCCGTCAAGGGCATATTCGCCGTCGCTATCGGAAGCGCCAGGGGATGATAGCTCCCACAGGTGATTGAAGCCTCTCCAAATATAATGGCGCAACAGCCTTCACTGGCAATGGGTACGCTTCCCGGGAAATGAGAAACGCCACCCAGTTGTTGTGCGGAAATCTAGCTGAACATTCGTAGGACCAGGTATAAGTATATATTTATACCATAGAAAGGTCAACCAGGTCAAGATCGGCCCCTCAACTGAGAGTAGAGTTATCATACATGGGTAACACTCCCCCCTGTGGTAGAAGAGTGGTGGTCGTCCAACTCGTCCACCCAACCAGGAAGGAGGTTACCCGTGCCACACCTTATCAGGGAACAGCGCATTCGAC
>NZ_JAQUOY010000044.1 GCF_028716865.1 Candidatus Methylomirabilis sp.
CCGTAGGAGTCTGGACCGTGTCTCAGTTCCAGTGTGGCCGGTCGCCCTCTCAGGCCGGCTACCGATCGTCGCCTTGGTAGGCCGTTACCCCACCAACTAGCTAATCGGACGCAGGCTCCTCCTTTGGTGGAAGCTGCTTACGCTCGCCCCCTTTGGTTCTCACAGGATCCCCATAAGAACATTGTCCGGTATTAGCCCACTTTTCAGCAGGTTATCCCGATCCGAAGGACAGATTACCTACGCGTTACTCACCCGTTCGCCGCTTTACTCATCCCGTTGCCGGGACTTTCTCGCTCGACTTGCATGTGTTAGGCACGCCGCCAGCGTTCGTTCTGAGCCAGGATCAAACTCTCCAAATTAGAACGCACGAGGTACTAGCCTCGAAGCAGGTTTCCCTTGGCGGGTCACCCGCTCTGGCTTACTTCATCCGCCATCAAGTCAGTAGCAACGATATTCTATTATCAAAGAACGGTATTCAGAATCCAGCGACTTCGTTCTACATCTTACTTTATATAATATACAGCGTCATGCGCGAAACGTCAATGGCAAACATTCAATTGCCGAGTGCTTAAAATACAGTACGGCATTATCTCTGTCAAGTGTTTTTTCGTGGTTGTATGCTCTTTTTAATACGCCGAAAAAATCGCTTTCCCACCCTCAGCACATATTCTTGATCCGTCGGCACCTTCGCATATTCATCTCGTATGACTTCCCCGTCAAGACTGACTCCACCCTGGCGGATCAATCGCTTGGCTTCCGAGATGCTTTTTGCGCCGCTTGAGGCCGCAATCAACCAAGCGAGAGGCACCGTATTCTTAATGCCTTCCTCTTGATCGATATGGCCCTCTGGGACCTGGAACTCAAGGATGACATCTGGCAGTCTCTTTTCCCTGAAAATTCGATCGAATTCGTGAGCCGCCTCATCGGCGGCCTGCTCTCCATGATAGAGCGCAACCAGCCGTCTGGCCACGTCTGCTTTAGCGCTCCTGGGATGAAGTGTGCCGAGCTTCAGTCCTTCTTCCATTGCCTCTATAGCGTCCGGCGACATCCCGGCGACCAGCTCGGCATATTTCACAATGAGTGCGTCCGGGATCGACATCGTCTTCCCGTACACCTCTCTGGCCGGCTCATCAATCCCGATGTAGTTACCGAGACTCTTGCTCATCTTTTGAACCCCATCAGTTCCTTCAAGCAGAGGCGTGATGAGCGCGACTTGGGGCTCCTGACCATGATCCCGCTGTAGCTCCCGTCCCACAAGCAGGTTAAACTTCTGATCGGTGCCGCCTAATTCGACATCAGCCCTGAGTACGACGGAGTCATGTCCTTGAGCCAGCGGGTACAGGAACTCATGGACGCCAATAGGTCGTCCCTCCCGGTACCGCTTTTGAAAATCGTCCCGCTCTAAAAGCCGAGCCACCGTATATTGTGCCGCCAAACGGATCACGTCGGTAAAGCCCATTTGATTCAGCCATTCACTGTTAAAACGGATCTCGGTTCGGCTTTGATCGAGGATCCGAAAAATCTGCTTCTTGTAAGTTGTCGCGTTGGCCTGAATCTCCTCAACGCTCAGTGGCTTACGGGTCTCTGACCTGCCCGTTGGATCGCCGATCATACCGGTGAAATCGCCGATCAGGAATATCACTTGGTGGCCAAGATCCTGGAACTGGCGGAGCTTCCTCAGTACGACCGTATGGCCGAGGTGCAGGTCCGGCGCTGAGGGGTCGGCGCCGAGCTTAACCCGGAGCGGGACACCGGTCCGCAGTGAGCGCTCCAGCTTCCCGAGTAGCTCTTCCTCGGAAACGATCTCCACCACGCCATGCCGGAGGGCACAAAGTTGCTCATAGGCTTGCGCTTTCACATCATTCATCTGTCATTTCTCCGCGAAGTTCGTGGATGCCTTTTTAGCATAATGGTTGCCTCGCTGCAATCCCAAACCCATCTTCGCCGTAGTCTTGTAATCTTCGCAAGGCGACAAATGCGGCGATGCTTGTGAAGGCTCCAACCCCTCTGTTATAGTGGTATACATTATAGTGTTGAGTATATTGAGTGTTGCAGTGATCGTCCCTCCCAATACCAAAACTTAGAGGCATAATCTATGCGGCGACCGTCCAGGGCTACCGTTGCTGTAATCTGGTCCTTCCTGTTGCTGATGGCCAGCTCATTAGGAGTCCTCGGAGGCCTGTTCGTTACCTACCTTCGAGACCTCCCGACACTTGACGCACTTGAGGAATATCAGCCCAGCCTCGTGACCACACTCTATTCAGACCACGACGAACCTTTTGCCGCCTTCTTTGAGCAGAAACGCTTCTGGGTTCCGCTGGATAAAATCCCACGCCATCTTATCAATGGAATTATCGCGGTTGAGGATGCTCAATTCTATCAGCATCGTGGAATTAATTTTCGAGGCATCGCCAGAGCGCTTCTGGTAAATCTTCGCGCTCTGCGCCCCGTTGAAGGAGGGAGTTCCCTCACGCAACAGTTGGCGAAGTTGCTGCTCCTGACGCCGGAGAAACACCTTTCCAGGAAAATCAAGGAGGCCATCCTAGCGATCGAAATCGAGAAACAGTATTCAAAAGCAAAGATCCTTGAACTCTATCTCAATCAGGTCTACTTCGGACATGGCGCCTATGGGGTAGAGTCTGCCGCCCAAACCTACTTCAAGAAGTCTGTGGATCAACTTAACCTCGCCGAGGCTGCAACCCTCGCCGGGCTGCCGCGGGCGCCCAACTACTATTCTCCCATTACCGATAAGGAACGGGCGATACGTCGCCGAGACCATGTATTGACCCGGATGTCTGAGGAAGGATTTATTACTCATGAGCAAGCCGTTTCCGCTTCCAGCGTTACCTTCGACGAATTTTCGTTCGAAAAAACCCGTAACCTCGGCCCCTACTTCGTCGAGTACATCCGCCAGCAACTGGAAGAAAAATACGGTACGTACGCCGTATACCATGGCGGCCTGAAGGTCTACACCTCACTGAACATCAGTGCACAGCGGAGCGCGGAGGCGGCTCTGATCGAAGGATTGAGGGAGATCGACAAGGTCAGAGGCTTTCGTCCTCCTCATACACGATCCTCAACCGCCGTAGTGTCCGGCAAAAGCTCCCCCCCCTCGTACCTTATCCCGAAGGTAGGTGAGACCCTCAGCGCAACAGTCACAAAGATTCTGCCAAAGACGATCACGGTTCAGGTCGGTAGCTATCAGGGCGACATTGCCCTTGACAAGGTGCCGTGGCTGAACACCTCCCAACCACCCCAACAGCTTCAGCTCGGTATGGAGGTAAAGGTCCAGGTCTTGAGCGTCAATAAACGAAAAAAGACTCTCGATCTGAACCTTGAACAAGATCCCGAGATCGAGGGCGCTTTCCTCGCCATCGATCCGAGGGACGGCGGCATCAAGGCGATGATAGGCGGGTACGATTTTGAGCGATCCAAATTCAACCGTGCGCTCCAGGCCAGACGACAACCCGGCTCAGCTTTTAAACCGTTTGTCTACGCCGCAGCCTTTGATCGCGGATTCACCCCTTCCACAATCGTCAACGATGTACCCGTAAGCTACCCACTCCTTGTAGACGGCAAACGAATCGAATGGAGGCCAGTAAACTATGACCGGAAGTTCCGCGGTCCGACCACATTACGATACGGACTCGAACACTCCATCAATGTCGTCGCGGTGAAGCTCATCGAACGGATCGGAGTCGATCCGGTCATCGATCTGGCCCATAACCTCGGGATCGAGAGCACGCTACGGAGAGAATATGCCCTGGCCCTTGGCGTCTCAGAGGTCACATTATCGGAGATGGTCTCGGCCTTCGGTGTCTTTGCTCACTCAGGTATCCGGCTTCCCCCTTACGGCATTAGAAAGGTAGTGGACAGCAAGGGGGCACTCCTGGAAGAGTACGCCCCGGTGAGCCGGCGAACAATGAGGGAGGAGACAGCGTTCATCTTGACTAATGTATTGAAAGGTGTCGTTGAGCGAGGGACTGGGTCACGAGCACGCGTACTGGGAAGACCTGTCGCGGGTAAGACAGGAACTACTCAGGAAGCGACAGATGCCTGGTTTATCGGGTATACGCCTGACCTTGTTGCGGGGGTCTGGATTGGCTATGATACCAAGCGATCACTTGGGCCGCACGAATCGAGCGCCACTCTTGCCGTTCCCATCTGGACTCGCTTCATGCAACGAGTCCTTCAGGATACTCCACCAGAAGAGTTCCCTGTACCGGAGAACGTGGCATCGGTAGTGGTGAACTACTCTACTGGGCGCCCCACCACCCTCGACGACAAGGACGCCATCAAGGAGTTTTTCTTCAAGTAGCATTCCATTCTAAGGGAAGACAGGCGGAGAGTGCGGAGTCCGGCGGGAGTAGGCGGCTATGCCTAAAGCCTTCAGTCTTTAGTCTAAACCCCTGACTGCTATTTTCTGCAGAACTAACTTGGCCAGCCGATGTACTGCCCATCTTCCCAAAGCTCAACCATTCTGTTCACGATGGTCAGTCGGTCTTCAAATCGTTCGCTTTGTGAAAGGGCTTGATCAGTCGGCCAGAGATCCCATAGGGGAGGACGCGAGACCGCACTAAGACTGAAGTAGCTCTCACGCAGCCTCGCAAGAGTTTTCTTATTACAACGGAGCAGGTTGGAAGTGGGAACAATCAGCGGCTTTGGATTGTCGAACAGATGCCCCCAGTGCAGGCAGTCGCGAAGGTTGATTCCCGTGAGACGGCAGGCCAGCCGCGCAAACTCCATAAACCACACAGTGGTTCGACCGCACACCAGACAGCCCTGGCAGTCGTCATGAACGACGACGGGGACATAGGCCTCCGCCATCGGCCCACCAGTCAGGATCCATTGCACACCACGATAATGGTGAAAGTGCAACTTCGATGAGGCAGCTTCGGCTCGACTCGGAATCGGCTCATACCGGCCAGTACGAGCTGGTACGACCGACCATCTCTCGCACGCAACGCGCGGTAGCGAGGCCAGTGGGGTCGTTCTCATCCGTTTAGTTTCATTCCCCAATTTCTTCACCATGCCGGCAAGTACGTTTTCCCTAAGGGCGCCGCAGCGCTATTGGTTGCCGAATCCGCAATATCCTTATCGCTGTCAATCGATCTTGTCAACTCTTTCCCACCCGTTCTTACGCCTCAGTCTACACGCGTGAGGTAAAACAGTGCAGTGATTCCCTTGATCTTCTCAGACGCCAGATCGACCTCATGGAAGCAAGATCGTCCGAAGGGTTGTTCGCTCCTGCACCATCTCGAGTGCTCTTGACAACTCCATGAGAGGAAGGCGGGCAGTGATAAGGCTGGCTACTGGAACCTCACGGCGGACAATGGCCTGGACCGCGCTGGCGAAATCGCCCGGAGTATGGTGATAGATTGGGACGATTTGGATTTCTTCGTAATGTAACCGATGCAGGTCGAGTGAAAGGCCAGTGCCCTCAGCCACTCCGCTGAAGGCGATCAACGTACCACCCCGACCCACTGCCTCAAACGCTTCCTGGTACGCCTGCGTACTTCCTACCACCTCAATAACGATATCGGCCATCTCCGTCCCGAAGGCTTCGCGCACACCCGCCCCCAGCGGCGCTCCGACAGTATTCAGTGCTTCGTCCGCGCCGAAGTACCTTGCAAGGGCCAGACGGTCGTCGTGATGGTCCAAGCTCAGGAGACGGATCGACTGCCCGTAGCGGTGACGCAGGACGGCTATGAACATCAGGCCGATCGGTCCGGCTCCTATGATCACGATACGATCCCCATCGGACACCTGCATGCGTCGGATGGCGTGCATGACGCACGCGAGCGGCTCAGCCAAGGCTGCCTCCTCAAACGGGACCTGCGGGGACAGCTCATGCAGGTTCACCTCCACGATCCGTCCAGGGATACGAATATAGGGGGCGAAGGCGCCGTTGTTGTACAGGAGCCGCTCGCACATGCTCTGACGAGAACGCCGACACGCGCGACAGCGGGCCGCCGGAGACGGAACGGTACAGGGGGCCGAGTTGGCCGCAACCACCCGTATTCCCGGCTGCCATCGAATATCTGCTTGCTCCCCTCGCGCCACCACAACCCCGGCCCACTCGTGCCCGAAGAGCCCTGGGATCGTAATCATCGGGTGCGATCCACGCAGATAGACCTTACGGTCCGTAAAATCGATAGAGGCGGCTTCAACCCTGGCCAGGAGATCCTTCGGGCCTATCGGAGGAATCGGCACCTCCTCCAACCGCACATCTCCCGGACCGTGAAGCACCGCCGCTACCATCGTCCGGTTCAGGATCTCAACGGGAATCATGCCGCGACCGTTCCGTTTGTGTAAAACACGATCTTGGTGGCCTGCCCTTCTCGCTGGAGGCGCGCGCCCTCAGCGAACCGACTCAGGTCGAAACGATGGCTGATAAGGGGGGCGGTCCGGATCTGTCCGGAGGCCAGGAGTCGAATCGCCTCTTTCAGTTCCACCGGCGTGGACGAATAGGTTGCCGTAAGAGACAGCTCCTGTCGGTAAAAGATGCCCAGGTCGATCGTCATGCGTCCGGCCTCACCCGCATCAGCAAACAGGTTGATCTTTCCGCCGGCGCGCAGGGCGCCAAGCGCCGCTTCCACCATCGACGCGCTGACCGCAGTCAGAATAGCCCCATCGATCCCGTCCTCTTCAGTGACCGAACGAAGCGCTCTTCGTGGATCCGCTCCGGCCACATTCAGGGTCGTCTCAATCCCGAGCGTTCGAGCCAACTCCAGACGCTCCTCGCGAATATCCACACAGATCGGCCTCGCGCCGAATACGACAACGGCCTGCGCGACCAGCAACCCCATACCTCCCGCGCCGACCACCACGATCTGATCTCCGGCCTGCACATCGGATCGCTTCACCGCCCGCAATGCGCAGGCCAACGGCTCCATAAAGATGCCGACGTCGTCCGGGAGTCTCTCAGGAAGCGCAAAGGCCGTCTGCGCGACATGCAGGGCTGGAATTCGGACATACTCGGCGAAACCGCCCGGATCGATGTTGGTCGCTTTGAACTGGGGGCACATCGAGTCGTTGCCATGGCGACAGTAACGGCACCGTCCACACGGAACATGGTGCGCAATAGCCAGACGATCACCGAGGGCAAATCGCTGCATCCCCTCGCCGACCGCCTTGACCACCCCTACCAGCTCGTGGCCCAGCGGAACAGGCGGCTTCAGCGGCGTCCCGCCAAAGATCTTCCCCAAGTCGGAACCGCACAGGCCGCATGCCCGCATCTCCAGCAGCAGTTCCCCCGGTCCGACAGATGGAACCGGCAGCTCCGTCAGCTCAACAACCCCGGTTTCCAGCAGGCGAATCGCTTTCATCCGATCACTGCGCGGCTTCGGCGCCGACGCATTGTTCACAAGGGCAGTTCGCCCGTAGAGATTCATACGTATAGATGCCGGTGTCGTGCCCATCGCTCCAGGTAAAGTTCAGCGCATACCAGCCCACAGCGCGATAGTTGGTGATCTGCACCTCGCCGGGCTTCAGGACCGGACCGCTGAGGACCAGGAGATCTCTACTGTTGAGCCTCTTGCTCCTGGCATCATTGCAGGAGGCGCATGGGCAATCGCGCCGAAGATCATCGAACGAGTACACGCTGTGATGGCCGTCTCGCCATGTAATACTCAGAACCCGCTCTTGCCGATCAACGATTACCTCTGCCGGATCAGACGATCGTGTTGGTCTCATCCCTCACTCACTACTCCTGATCTCTGTCCAGACTACCGGGAAATCTACGCTGTTGTCGGACCACTCGACCTCGAGAGATCGCCCGAATGAGCAATCGTCCTTCATCGGTCTCCTGTTCGAGGTGAGGGATCAGGTCTCCATAGCGGATGATTACCTCTCCTGTCCTGGCAAAGATCTGGTTCGGATCGATCTTGTACCGCTCGATCCACCGCGTCACCTCAGCGATGGCCTCCTCCTTCGTGAGCAGCGGGGGCTCGCCCTCTTCAGCATCGGTCGGAATTGGCTCGCTGTCCTTACGCTCCGACTCATCGGCCACAACGTTCACCCCACTTTCGCCGACAGGCATCCACCGTATTTTTTAGGAGCATGGCTATCGTCATCGGACCCACCCCACCTGGAACCGGAGTAATCAGAGAAGCCTTTTCCGCAACCTCCGGAAACTCCACATCCCCCACTACTCTGCCGTCCGACAGGCGATTGACGCCGACATCAATGACCACAGCCCCCTCCTTGACCATGGAGCCGGTCACCAAACCTGGCTTGCCTGCCGCCACGACAAGGATATCGGCCTGTCGGGTATGAAAGGCAAGATCGCGTGTCTTGATGTGGCAGATGGTGACAGTGGCATGATGCTGCAGCAGCAGGAACGCCGTCGGTTTGCCGACCACCACACTCCACCCGACGATGACCGCATGTTTTCCCTCGATCACTATATTCGATCGATCCAGAAGCTCTAGAATGCCAAGCGGCGTGGACGCAACGAAGAGAGGACTCCCGACCAGCAATCCGCCCAGGTTGGAGGGGTGAAACCCGTCCACATCCTTTTCCGGGAGAATCGCCTCCAGGATTCGCCGTTCGTTGATGTGAGGGGGGAGCGGAAGCTGAACAAGAATGGCATGTACGACAGGGTCGCTGTTGAGGCGATTGATCTCATGGAGAAGTGACATTTCCGAAAGGTCAGCCGGCAGCTCGATCCGTACCGAGGTGATTCCCACCTCCTTACACGCCCTGGCCTTATTCTGCACGTAGGTCGCTGAGGCCGGGTCGTTCCCGACGAGGATCGTCGCCAGGCACGGAACCGCCCCAGTCTGCGCGGCCATTGCCTCGACTTCGAGCCGGACTTCCTGGCGAATCTCTGCCGCAATCGACTTGCCGTCGAGGATCCGTGCTGACATGCAGCCGCCTCAGGGCTCCCGCTGGATCCGTACGATCGAGGTTGAGCGGCCGGTCCGTTCGTCGATCTCCACCACCACTCCACACAGTCGCGGCGCACCGGTGGCTGGTCGGAACTGCTTCGGAAGACCGGACAGGAATTTGGCGATCGGCGCCTCAATCCCCATCCCGATGACCGAGTCATAACCACCCGTCATCCCTACATCAGTGAGGAACGCCGTCCCTCCAGGAAGAATCCGCTCATCAGCGGTCTGGACATGCGTGTGGGAGCCGATCACGGCAGATACCCGTCCATCGACATACCAAGCGAAGGCCTGCTTCTCTGCTGTCGCCTCACCATGAAAATCGACGAAGATCAGTGTCGTCTCTCGACGTAGCCTGCCGATCTCACGGTCAGCCACTCGGAACGGACAATCAAGCGTAGGCATAAACGCCCGTCCCTGCAGATTGAGCACTCCCACGATACAGCCACCTCGGTCTACCACCAGGCTTCCCCTACCAGGCGCCGATTCCGGATAGTTGGCCGGTCGCAGGAGTCGCTCCTTCTTCGAGATGTACTCTTCGACCTCCTTTTTGTCCCAGAGGTGGTTCCCGGAGGTCAGGAGATCAATACCGAGAGCAAACATCTCTTCAGCCACCGCGCCTGTGACACCGAAGCCGCCAGCCAGGTTTTCGCCATTCGCAATGACGAGATCGATCTTCTGCTCCTCGACCAAGCGCGGCAATACTGACGCCACGATCTCACGACCCGGCTTCCCGATCATGTCACCGATGAATAGGATTCGCACTTCGCACCGTAGACTTCAGGCTATTGAGCCTTGCATAAGTAATGTCGATAGCGGATATCTCCGTTCCGTTCATGGTGAGCCTGTCGAACCATGGGCAGATCAGCCTTCGACAAGCTCAGGCTGAACGGATAGGTATGTGGTTCATGTGCCATGACTTACGTAAGACCCATCGGGCTATTTGGCGTACTCCACTGCGCGCGTCTCGCGGATCACGGTCACCTTGATATGGCCAGGGTACTGCAACTCCTCTTCGATTCGCTTTGCGACATCCCGCGAAAGCTGATACGCCTGTACGTCCGATACCTCAGCGCTCTCAACGATGATGCGCACCTCGCGTCCGGCTTGAATGGCGTATGTCTTACTCACGCCCGCGAAGGAGTTCGCGATTCTCTCCAACCCCTCGAGCCGCTTCACGTAGCTTTCCAACAGCTCACGCCTGGCCCCGGGCCTGGCCGCCGAGAGCGTGTCGGCAATCTGGAGCACTATGGCCTCCAGGCAGGTGATCTCTACGTCCTCATGGTGGGCGGCGATCGCGTTCACCACCTTCGGACGCTCACCATACTTCTTGGCCAGTTCGGCCGAAATGGAGACGTGAGTCCCTTCCATGTTGACGTCGGCTGACTTCCCGATATCGTGGAGCATACCTGCCCGCTTGGCAACCTTGGCATCGAGCCCCAACTCGGCAGCCATTATGCCGGCGAGTTGCGCCACCTCTATCGTGTGTTGAAGCTGATTCTGCGAATAGCTGGTCCGGTACTTCAGCCGCCCAACCAGGCGCATAAGCTCGGGGTGAAGGCCGCTGATTCCCAGTTCGAAGGCCGCTCGCTCACCGGTCTTCTTGATGTCGTCATCGATCTCTCCCTTGACCTTCTCCACCAGTTCCTCGATGCGCGCCGGATGGATTCGCCCATCGGTGATGAGACGTTGTAGCGCCTCCTTGGCGATGGCCCGCCGGATCGGATCGAAACCGGACAGGATTACCGCTTCTGGGGTATCGTCCACGATCACATCAATCCCCGTTGCTCGCTCGAACGCTCGGATGTTGCGTCCCTCCCGACCGATGATCCGTCCCTTCATCTCGTCGTTCGGTAAATCCACCACAGAGACCGTTGATTCTATGATGAACTCAGGGGCACACTTATCAACAGCAACGGCCAGGATCTCTTTGGCCTTCGTCTCTGCCGTCGCCCTCGTCTCATCCTCAAGCCGTTTGAACAAGGCCATCGACTCGATCCTGGCCTCCTGCTCCAGATTCTGGAGCA
>NZ_JAQUOY010000045.1 GCF_028716865.1 Candidatus Methylomirabilis sp.
CCCAGCGGTTCAAACCTGACCTTGCGCTTCAGTGTGCGTCGCATGCTCCCCTCTGCGCGGTCCCGGGTCCCGGTCTCCCTCGCCGGGTCCCTGTGCAACCTAGCAACGCGTGTGCCACTTCGGGGGGTGTGCTCACAAGTCCTCAGTCGACGTCGCTTGTCTGCCCCGCTGGGCGCGCTGGCGGGCGGTCGGCGCACTGGCAGCCACCCCTGGGGCGAACACTGCTTCGTCCGGCCACTGCACGGGGATTTTAAACCCGATGTATTGCTCGATCGCATCAAGCGACAGGACGTACTCCTCATCAGCAAGGCTAATCGCCTTGCCGGCCGCCCCTGCCCGCGCCGTTCGCCCAATCCGGTGGACGTAATCTTCCGGATCCTGTGGCAGATCATAGTTGATCACGTGGCTAACCGCCTCGACATGCAGCCCGCGGGAGGCGACATCGGTCGCCACCAGGATCGGCAGCGTTCCGTCTTTGAACTTGGCTATGATGCGAAGGCGTTTACGCTGATCAATACTTCCGCTGATCAGATCGGCTCGAAAGCCGCACCGGACCAGCTTTTCAGTGAGCCGCTCGGCGCCCTGTCTGGTATTCGAGAAGATGAGGATCCGTTGCCATGCCTCGCGCTGGAGCAGCCAGCGCAGCAGCCGGAATTTCTCCTGCTTCTCAACGTGAAAAAGCAGGTGTTCAACCTTGTCCACCGTGACTTGCTCGGGGGAAATGGCGACCTTGATCGGGTTATTCATAAACTCATACGAGAGCTCCATCTCTCGAAATGAGAGCGTCGCCGAGAAAAGGAACGACTGCCGCTTGTGGTAGGGGGGAAGCCGCCTCAGCAGGAAACGAAGATCCTTGATGAATCCCATATCGAACATCCGGTCGGCCTCGTCCACAATCAGGACCTCGACTTGAGAGAGTTCGTAGACCCCCTGTTTGAAGTAGTCAATGAGCCGCCCAGGTGTCCCGATAAGTATGTCCACGTTTTGCTGGAGCGCATCCCGCTGCTTCTGGTAGTCCACTCCTCCATAGACGGCGTGCCGAGTCAGATCAGTGAACCCACCCAGCAGCTCCGCATCCCACAGGATCTGTACGGCAAGCTCACGTGTGGGGGCCAGGATCAGGGCACGGGGAGCGCCAGGGAGAGTGGGACGCCTTGAATTGAGTAGTCTGACGAAGAGGGGGATCAGGAAGGCAGCCGTCTTGCCGCTGCCGGTTTGGGCTTGGCCGGCAACATCCTTCCCAGCCAGGGCGAGCGGGAGCGCCTCCGCCTGGATAGGTGTGCATTGAGTAAAGCCGGCCGTCTCTATTCCCTTGCGGATCGGCCCAGGCAGCGATAAGTCGTCAAAGGTCATACGCCACTCCCATACCAGACAGTCCAGGGAGGATGTCCCGCGGGGTGCGCGATGGTCAGCCAATTGTGTCTTGCAGGTGTATACATTCTCGGGGTTATTATGCCTCTCATTATGGGGATTGACAAGGTAAATCCGTTGTGATAAAAAGATTTGATTTTTCCTGGAGTGGTCGGATGCGCGTGTGACAGCAACGGATTGGACTATGGCCGAAGCGATTCGGTTGCCCAATGGCAACGTCATCTGGTAGTCTGGAAGATCTTGCCGAAGGGTAGTTGCAAGCCTGCCCGTTGATCCCCCCTCGATGGCCAGACATCCGGGAAGCGTTACGTGGAACAGAAGTTCGCCCTAACCTTTTAACTTTCTACGGAGGTAACAGTGAAGCTGAGAAATGTTGTGCCGGGAATGTTGGTTTTAACCTTAGTTCTCCTTGCAGGCTGCGGAGGGGGAGGGGGAGGAGAAGGAAAAGGGAATCCCATTGGCGTAGCAGAGCAGTTCATGGATCTCTACTATAAGAAAGGCAACGCTCAGGAGGCGAAGGCGTTGGCGACCCCTGAGATGGCCGAAAAGATCCAGACAACGCTTGCATCTGTCGGCGCAGGAACGGCAGGGGATGAGATCTCATACATCCTCAAGGAGCAGAGCCGAGAGGGAAAGCATTCGTACGCCCTGTACCAGATCACTGTGAAGAAGAAAGAGGGCGAGCCTGTTTACAAGACGACCTCCCTGTTCATAGATCTGGTCGAAGGAGCCTGGAAGATTACCCTGTTTGATGAGAAAACCATGCCCGGACCACATCAGGAAACGACGAAGGGTTAGGTGGGACTTTAGACTGAAGGCTGTTAGGTATAGCCCTCCTCCCTTCCGTCTTCAGCCTATTAACCTGCCTTGCTAGGAAATAAAAAGCCCCCAGGGGGGAATCCCCCTGGGGGCTTTCACTTTTCAGTTCTCTCACCCTTCAGTCTTCAGCTCTAGCGCGCTTGATCGCTGAAAAGCTGATCGCTTCTCCTTAGTACATGTCACCCATCCCGTGACCACCTCCAGGCGGCATCGGCGGCGTCTTTTCCTTTTCCGGAATCTCGGTCACCAGCGCCTCGGTGGTAATCATCAGCGATGCGATGCTCGACGCATTCTGCAGCGCAATTCGAGCCACCTTGGTTGGATCGATGATCCCGGCCGTCATCAAATCTTCGTACGTTTCCGTCTCGGCGTTAAAGCCGTACGAACCGTTGTTTTCTCTGACCTTCTGAACGACAATCGAGCCTTCGATACCTGCATTCTCGGCGATCTGACGGATCGGCTCCTCCAATGCTCGCCGAACGATGTCGCCGCCGACCTTTTCGTCGCCTTCAAGCTTCAGCTTTTCGATCACCCTCGACGCCCGAAGGAGGGCTACGCCGCCGCCCGGAATGATTCCCTCTTCAACGGCCGCGCGAGTCGCGTTCAGCGCATCCTCAACGCGGGCCTTTTTCTCCTTCATGGCAATCTCGGTGGCTGCCCCAACCTTGACGACCGCCACCCCGCCGGCGAGCTTGGCCAGCCGCTCCTGCAGCTTCTCCCTGTCGTAGTCCGAGGTCGACTCCTCGACCTGGGTCCGGATCTGCTTGATGCGGCCCTCGATCTCCTTCTGAGCGCCGGCCCCTTCGATGATGGTGGTGTTCTCTTTGTCGATCACCACCTTCTTTGCCTTGCCCAGGTCGTCCAGCCGGATGTTCTCCAGCTTGATCCCCAGCTCCTCGGAGATCACCTCACCGCCGGTGAGCACCGCGACGTCCTTCAGCATCTCCTTGCGCCGGTCGCCAAAGCCAGGAGCCTTGACCGCCGCACAGTTCAGGGTCCCGCGTAGCTTGTTGACCACCAAGGTGGCCAGCGCCTCGCCCTCGACCTCTTCAGCGATCACCATCAGCGGCTTGCCCATCTTGGCGATCTGCTCCAGAATCGGCAGGAGATCCTTGAGATTGCTGATCTTCTTTTCGTGGATCAGGATCAGAGGGTTTTCCAGGACTACCTCCATCCGCTCAGGATCGGTCACGAAGTAGGGCGACGTGTAGCCTCGGTCAAACTGCATCCCCTCAACCACCTCGAGGGTCGTCTCCATGCTCTTGGCTTCCTCGACGGTGATGACCCCATCCTTGCCGACCTTCTCCATGGCATCGGCAATGAGGTCGCCGATTGCCTTGTCGTTGTTGGCCGAGATGGTGGCAACCTGGGAAATCTCCTTCTTCCCTTTGGTCGGCTTGGAGATTTTCTTGAGTTCGTCCACGATACCCTCAACGGCCTTCTCGATTCCCCGCTTCAGCGCCATCGGGTTCGCGCCGGCCGTTACGTTCCTGATTCCCTCACGAAAGATCGACTGGGCCAACACGGTAGCGGTGGTGGTACCGTCTCCGGCTACATCGGAGGTCTTGCTCGCCACCTCCTTCACCATCTGGGCGCCCATATTTTCAAAGCTATCTTCCAGCTCAATCTCCTTGGCCACCGTGACCCCGTCCTTCGTGATATTCGGGGCGCCGAACTTCTTGTCGATCACCACATTGCGCCCCTTAGGGCCCAAGGTTACCTTCACGGCGGCGGCAAGGAGGTCAACACCCTTTTGAATCTTTCGCCTTGCCTCCTCATCAAACAGTAGTTGCTTCGCTGGCATATCAGCTTTCCTCCTTAACCTGCATCAGTTCCCCGATCGGAGTCGGGGACAAGGTTTGACCACAAAATAGCGATCTCTTCGTCGATGCCCTACAGACCTGCTATTGCAGGATGCATAGAACGTCTTCCTCCCGCATGATCAGGAATTCCTCATTGTCGAGCTTTACCTCCGAGCCGGAGTACTTACCAAAGAGGATCTTGTCGCCGGCCTTCACATCCATCGGCTGTCGCTTTCCATCATCACCGACTTTACCCGGCCCGACGGCAATGACTTCACCTTCTTGGGGCTTCTCCTTCGCAGTATCGGGAATAATGATCCCGCCCTTCTTGATTTCTTTCTCTTCCAGGCGCTTCACCAGGATTCGGTCGTGCAGTGGCTTCACCTTCACGATCGCTTACTCCTTTCTTCGCTGAGCAGATATGCTCCAGCGACTCCGATCTCCTGCAACGATTCTGTTAGCACTCTCACCATGAGAGTGCTAAAACACTATAGGCGTCAGGGCCCTTATTCGCAAGGACAATAATTCGGCTATTTTTGGTGATAGTTGATAATAATCCATATTATAAGTGATTAACTGATTATTAGGCTGTTTATCGCTGAAATACGCATAGGCTCTTTGCAGTGATCTGTCTTTTAGGTTCGACCAAGGACTCGAAAGAGTCGCCCACATGCGCCGCTCCAACGTAGTTTCACGACGGAACCCGCGCACAAAGTCCTCACTCGCATTCAATATGTTAAAGCGGTTCCCTCCATTCTTCAATCCACTTCCGCAGAGACCTATTGGTTAATCCACCCACACGCGTCTCATACCTCCCTTCGGCTGATAATGGTCTTGACAGTATTCTGCGCTGGAATCTATACTCCTGCGATATGAGATTGCAAGTTCGCGGCGAGCAACTAACTCGATCTCAGCCTGGTAGGCATAGCTCTTCACCGATACGCCCCTCTGCTGTAGCTGAGCGCTGACCGCTGAACGCTATTTTCCAAGGAAGGTATATGAAAGCCGTCATCATGGCCGGCGGATTCGGGACTCGGTTACGTCCGCTGACGACCAGTATCCCGAAGCCGATGATCCCAATGGCTACCAAACCAATGATGGAGCACATTGTCACGCTGCTCAAGGATCACGGCTTTGACGATCTTATCACCCTCCTCTACTTCCAGCCCGAGGTTATCGAGCGTTACTTCGGAGACGGTCACGAATTCGGCGTCAAGATGGTGTACGCCGCGGCTACGGAAGACTATGGTACAGCGGGAGCAGTCAAGAACGCGGAGGCCTTTCTCAACGATACCTTCCTAGTCATCAGCGGTGATGTCCTCACCGATTTCGATCTAACGAAGGCGGTCAAGTTTCACAAGGATCGCGGCGCCTTGGCCACGATCGTCCTCACCAGAGTCGAGAACCCGCTCCAGTACGGCGTGGTGATCACCGCTCCCGACGGCCGCATCACGCACTTCCTGGAAAAGCCGAGTTGGAGCGAGGTCTTCAGCGACACCGTCAACACCGGTATCTATATCCTTGAGCCCGAAGTGCTGACCCTCATCCCCTCCGAGAAGAGTTTTGACTTCAGCCGCGATCTGTTCCCGAGGCTGATGGAGGAGGGCCGCCCACTGTACGGGTATGTGGCGACCGGGTACTGGAAGGACGTGGGTGATCTGATCGAATACCGCCTTGCGCATCGAGACATTCTGGCCGGCCTGGTGAAGGCGACGCTGCCCGGAAATCTGGTGGAGGGGCTTGACAAGCCGATCTGGCTGGGAGAGGGGAGTCGCGTCGATTTCACCGCATCATTACAAGGCGGCGTTCTGATCGGTAGACACACGCAGATCGGGTCGAACGTCCACATCACCCGCAGCGTCATCGGCGACAACTGCGTCATCGAGGAGGGAGCCGTCATCGTCGGATCGGTGCTCTGGAACAATGTCTTTATCGGCTCCCGCGCCATCCTGAAGGAAAACATTGTCGGCCGGGGAAGCGAGATCAAGGCAAATGCACGCCTCTTCGAGGGCGCGTTGATCAGCGATCAGTGTAAGGTCGGCGAAGGATCAGTGGTGAAGGCCGACGTAAAGGTCTGGCCTCAGAAGGTGGTAGAGGACGGGGCTATTCTGGCCACCAGCCTGGTCTGGGGACAGAAGTGGTCGCGATCTCTGTTCGGGGCCTATGGAGTGACCGGGTTGGCGAATCTTGAGATCTCGCCGGAGTTCGCGGCCAAACTCGGGGCCTGCTTTGGGGCGACCCTTCGAATGGGTGCAATCGTCCGGACCAGTCGCGACAGTCACCAGACGTCTCATATGATCAAACGCGCGATCATCTGTGGCCTCCTCTCCGCCGGTGTTGATGTCCACGATTTCCGTGTGACACCCATCCCGGTGGTCCGATACCAAATGGGCGCTCACGGTGCGGTGAGCGGCGTACATGTCCGAAAGTCGCCCTTCGATCCTGAACTGATCGATATCAAATTCTTTGATGAGCGCGGGATGGACATCGCAACTAGTCGAGAACAGAGCATCGAACGATCCTTCTTTCGTGAAGACTTCCGGCGCGCCAAGGTCGATGAGATCGGCCGCCTCTCCCTCCCCGTGTACGACGTCGAGTATTACCAGGAGGGAATACTGAGCTTTGTCGATCGGGACGCGTTGCGCCGTCGCGGCTTCCGGATCGTTATCGACTATGCCTATGGTTCCTCCTCCGTCATCTTTCCTCAGATCCTCGGGAAGTTGGGATGTGAGGTGATCGCCCTGAACGCGTACCTGGATGAGAGTCGAATCACCAAAAGCGCGGAGGGATTCCACCGCTCGTTGCAGCAACTCTCGGATATCGTCAGAAGCCTGGGAGCTGACTTGGGAATCATGCTCGACGCCGGGGCAGAAAAGATCTTCGTTGTAGATGAGACGGGAGAGCTATTAAGCGATGATCTGGCCATGGCCCTCATGGCCCTGCTGGTCATGCGAACGCATCCTCCTGCCGTGATCGGCGTTCCGATCACCGCCAGCTCCGCGATCGAGGAGCTGGCCCGCGATCTCGGTTTTACCGTTCTCAGGACAAAAATCGCCGCACGCGCATCAACCGAAGCGGCCACCCAGGATGGCGTCATCTTCGTGGGCGACGGCCTCGGCGGTTTCATCTTCTCCCGGTTCCAACCGGCCTTTGACGGGATGCTGGCGACCCTCAAACTTCTGGAGATGTTAGCCGCCCAAGATCTCCGGCTGCATCAGCTGCTCCGAGCCATTCCTCAGCGCTTCAGATGCCACGAGCAGATCTCATGCCCCTGGGAGCGAAAGGGCGGGGCGATGCGCGCGCTCATCGCGGCCACCGCAGATGAGCAGGTCGAACTGGTGGATGGGGTAAAGGTCCATATGGGCCGTGACTGGGTGATCCTCTATCCAGACCAGGATCGGCCGTATTTCCATATCATCGCCGAGGCCAATACACTCGCACGCGCAGAGGCCCATTTGGCTAGGTATCGGGGCGTCCTTACGGACTGCATAAAGAGTAGCCTGCCGGAGGCTACCTCATGATGCCAATCCGATTCGGTACCTCCGGCTGGCGCGATATCATCGCTGACACCTTCACCTTTACCAATGTCCGACTTGTGACGCGTGCTATCGCAGAATACCTGCTCGATGAGGCCACCCATCAACCGCAGGTCGTCGTAGGATACGACACCCGTTTTCTCTCGGAAGCCTTCGCGGCTGAAGCGGCGGCGGTCTTGGCGGCTCACGGTATTCGGGTCTGGCTTACTGATCGGGATGCACCAACGCCCGTTATCGCGTACGAAGTGACCCGTCTGGGCGCAGCAGGCGGCCTGAACATTACCGCCAGCCACAACCCTCCCGAATATAACGGACTCAAGTTTTCCGGCCCCACCGGCGGCCCGGTCCTTCCCACGGTCACCGACCGAATTGAGAAGAGAGTCCAGGAGCTACGAGTGCAACCTGAGACCCCGTACCCTCCTCTCGCAGAGCTGGAGGCCAAGGGCCTCGTGGTGCGGATCGATCCGCGACCGGCATATCTCAATCGACTGCGCGAGTTGGTAGATTTTAAGGCGATCGCCGCAGCGCATCTAAAGGTGGCGGTCGACCTGCTCTATGGGACCGCCAAGGGCTACTTGGATGAGATCCTGCTCGAGGCCGGGTGTGACGTGCAGACCCTGCACGAATCTAGAAACCCTGCTTTCGGTGGTCTGACGCCGGACCCCTCTGAGGTAAATCTCCGAGAGCTTACGGCGGTTGTGAGGTCCAGCGGATGTCATCTTGGGTTGGCCACCGATGGCGATGCCGATCGATATGGGATCATTGATCGGGACGGCCGCTTCATCGAGCCAAACTATATCCTGGCCCTCCTCCTGAGACACCTGATCAACACTCGCGGGTGGCGCATGGGGGTCGCTCGATCGGTAGCCACCAGCCATCTTGTCGATGCGGTAGCCCGGCCGCAGGCGGTCCCGGTGTATGAAACCAAGGTCGGCTTCAAATACCTTGGTGAACTTATCACTCAGGAAAAGGTTGCGCTCTGCGGTGAGGAAAGCGCCGGTCTGACGATTCGGGGGCACGTGCCCGAAAAGGACGGAATTCTCGCCGCCCTCCTAGTGACGGAAATGGTGGCCATGGCCGGGGGTCACAGTATCCAGCGCCTTCTCGATGCGCTTTATGCCGAGGTGGGGAGCACGATTTACGCCAGCCGCCTGAACCTCCATCTGACGCGAGAGCAGCAAGTACGCCTGGCCGATCGCCTGAAAGACTTACCAACGCGGGTAGCAGGACTTGCTGTAGTAGAGGTGAACAGACTGGACGGCACGAAGTTGTTGCTTGAGGACGGCAGTTGGTTCCTCGTGCGATCCTCAGGAACGGAGCCGGTGGTACGTCTATACCTGGACGCGCATTCCGAGGCCCAGATCGAAGAGTTGACGGCAGCAGCACGGGCGTTCCTTAATGCCTGATAGTCGCAAATGAGGTGAGGATGCGAACGGGACAGGTTATCGCCAGCGCACAGGAGGAAATCGCGGCGGCGAGGAGCGCCCGCAAGCGGCGGTTCGTTTTCGTCGTCGCTCTAGCGATTCTGATCGCAGCTTCCTCTGTGGTCGGGAAGAAGAGCCTCGTCAAGGTCTTTCAGATGAACAAGACCACGAACGAGCTTCAGCGGGAGATCGCACGGCTCAGGCAGATCAATGAAGATCTCGCTCGCGAGCTTCAGGCCTTCACCCATAATCCGAGCCAGGTCGAGGCGATTGCTCGCGAGGATCTCGGACTGGTGAAACCGGGCGAGATCGTTTACCAGTTCGGTCCGCCGAGACCAACCACCGCTCCTCCCGTCTCCCCACGTTAAAATGCCGCGCCATCCTTCGTCTGACCTCTCCGCGTCCCTTTAAGATTACGACGGCCCCCCTTGTGTTCGAGCCAAACTTTTGCGCTTGACAATGCACGGCTTTTTTGTCAATCTTTATTGTCAATGTGTGCCTGGAGTTAGAGTACAGGTTAGGAGGCTTCAGAGATCTTTTACCTCAGTAGCGATCCTCTCGGCTACGAAGGTGTATGCTCACCAGAGAGGCCAGTCAACAGTTGCAGTAAATAGGAGATGCTGACAGATGGCAGGAATGTCTCAGGTTGTCCTCGATATCCTTATGACACCGGTGGGGGCTATCGGTGCGCTTATCGGACTTGTTGTGCTTGGTCTTTTCGCTCGGTGGGTCTTTAGCGATCAACCACAGAAATAACGGCGCCGCACACAAATCTTCCACGACGTCCCGTACGTACGAGAGGATCGAAGGCCTACAAGGGTGGGCCTTTGATTTTTCCTATCCAGTCGTTATGCCCCGCGGCATTTGTTGTGGCAACGTCGACGCTACCCGTGTTCACGACGATCGCCATAAGGGGCTCCGCTCACATTCATCGCCTCACGTTGGTGCGATACCAGTCTCTACCAGACGCGCGATGTGCTGCCCCTCATGCCGCTGCCCCGCTTTCCTCTGCTTGTATGCATTGGCATCTGTGAGAGGGTAGTTGTGACCACTCTTCTATACCAGGAGAGAGCGTCACCTATGTGTGAGAACCGGCCTTTCGGTGAGCCAAAAGCTCTTGCCAAAGACTCTCGATCGGATTATACTAAAACCTCATACTCAAGCGGACAGTGGGCATAACGTTGATACATCGTGTTATGTGGTACCGAGGGAAGAAGCAATCGTGAAGCGCGTAAGTATTCTTGGCTCAACAGGGACTATCGGGGTCAAGGCCCTGGCGATGATCGATATGCACCGTGACTCCTTTGAGGTGGTAGCCCTCTCGGCCAGGGATAACATCGATCTTCTGGAGCAGCAGATCAGGCGGTTCTCCCCCCGTGTTGTCGCTGTCGGAACTGCCAAGGCCGCAGCAACCCTGAAGGAACGAGTCAAAGATGTGTCCGTAGAGATCGGGTGGGGGGACGAGGGAATGTTAGATGCTGCCACGGCGCCGGAGGCCGACATCGTCCTCGTCGCAATAGTGGGTGCGGCAGGCCTGCTTCCGAGCCTCGCCGCCATCAAGGCAGGAAAGGACATCGCCCTCTCCACGAAGGAGGTCATGGTCATGGCCGGGGAGTTGGTGATCGCCGAGGCCAGGGCGCGTGGCATTCGACTTCTTCCCGTCGATAGTGAACATTCGGCCATCTTCCAGTGCCTGGATGGACAGCAAAACAGTGCGTACTTGAAGCGGGTACTCTTGACCTCCTCGGGAGGTCCATTCCGGCAGCGGCCTAAAGAGAGCTTTGCAAATATCACTGCAAAAGAGGCGCTGCAGCACCCGACATGGATCATGGGGAAGAAGATTACCATCGATTCGGCTACCCTCATGAATAAGGGGCTGGAAGTCATCGAGGCCAGTTGGTTCTTTTCTCTCACGCCGCAACAGA
>NZ_JAQUOY010000046.1 GCF_028716865.1 Candidatus Methylomirabilis sp.
GCGCTCAAGCTCTACATCCGCTTCTACAACCACCACCGCCTGCACTCTGGCATTGACTACCACACGCCGGAAGAGTATGAGGGATTGGTGACGTGAAGTCGTGTCCACTTTTTCGGGGGAAGATCCCGGGCCGGTCGTTTTCACCACGCCCGGCGTCAATGAGTACAAGGTCTTCGCCGTAATCTCCGGGTACAAATCTGTCGATCAGGGTGTTCTTGCCGGCGGACAACAGGTCTACGCAGGTGCTGGGCAGCCGCTCGTGGTCCCGTACAACACCGGCATTATCGTGGCTTGGGCAATTGACTTCGCCGTTCAACTTGCTCGCGGCAATCCCATCGGAGTACCTTGCGTGGCTGCTTAACATCGGCTTGGAGCCGGCGGCGCGAAGATCCGCGCGCGCCGCGGCTCAAGCCGCACGTTGGACGGACCGCAAAAGCGCTAGCGTAGTGTCCCAGAAATCCCTTTACATCCCGTTCGTGGTGAGCTTGTCGAATCCATGAACGGAAGTTATTGATATTATTCACCCTTCGACAGGCTCAGGGCGAACGGAATATGTCAAGATGCGTTAGGGACACTACACTGATATGGACGAGCCAGTCAAACCCGTCGTTACATCGTGGGTTGTTCTCTCGGGACCATCCCGGCAGAGTCCTGACCACGGCGGCGAGGCGAGGCTCGACGGTGAATCAAACTGATATTCGCGTGTTACACGCCAGCAGGCATGCAGGGACGCATGATGTTGATTCGTCGGGAGCTGCCTCGATCTAGGGACGTGCGTCATGGTTGGATGCTCACCCCCCACTGCACATAGTGTAGCCGAGGGTTCTCCGTACCGGTGCCTCACCGCCATGGCCAGGTCTCGCCAAGGACCCGTCACGCGCTTACGCCGATACCTCCTCCGGCACCTGCTGGGCGATCGCCCAGACGAACCCTGCCAACTCCCGAGCGACCGCGACGACCGCCACCTGCGCGGGCTTTGTGCGGCGGATCAGCCGCCAGAAGGTGCGATGCAGCCGTGCCTGTGCCTTCCGGGCAATCTGGACCACCTCCGAGGGACTGCCCTGGCGCCGCGCGGCGAGCTCACGGCTCACCCCCGTGCCATACCGGGCGCTCCAGGCCGCCTCCACCAGGATCCGGCGGGTGGGCATTGCCCGCCTTCGTGATGCTCCCTCGGCGGACCATCCCGCCCGAGCTGCGCTCGGCGGTGACCGCCCCGGTGTAGCTCATGAACGCCCGCGCTCGAGGGAAGCGGCGGAACTCCTGGGTCTCCACCGCAAGCGTCACGGCGCCCAACGTGTCGATCCCCTTCAGGCACCGCAGGGCCTGGACCAGAGGTCGGTAAGGCGCCTGCTGGGCCAGATCTCCCACCTGCTGGTCCAAGACCGCCAAGTGCGCCTCCACCTCTTCGAGTGCGCGCAGGTACGCCGCGAAGGTCTGCTGCAAGGCTGGCCACGCGAACCGTTGGCTGTGGAGCCAGGCCCGATGGGCTACGCCCCACGCCTTCGTCTCCCGGTAGAGCCGCCCCTGTCGCAGGAGGAATTTCGCCAATCGGTGCCGGGCCCGCAATCGATCCGCCAAGACGTCCTCCCGGACGCGGACCACGTCGCGGGCCGCTTCCTCGGCCCGGGTCGGGATCCGGATGGCCGTCAGCTCCCCCGCCCGATAGAGACGCGCAAGTTTCTCGGCGTCCCGGCGGTCGGTCTTCACGCGGTCGCCCGGCCGCACTGGCGTCAAGGCCGGGGCCACCACCGCGCATGGCTGGCCCAGTGTGGTGAGCTGCCGCTGGACCTCGTAGCCGCAGGGGCCCGCCTCGTAGACGAACGCCACGGGCCCGCTCGCGGCGAGCCGGGCCACCAGGCGCTCGACCGCCTTGGGGACGTTCTCAATCGTCACGGTCTCCCGCGTCCGGTCCGCACCCGGGGGGAGCACTGCCGCGACCACGGTTTGCTTGTGGACATCCAGACCCACAACTGTGCTACCATGAGTATTCATGAGCCGGCACCTCCGTATGTGGATAGGCTCCCCAGCCCCATGCTAGGGAGTAACCCACGGTACTACGCAGGTCGCCGGCTCGTCCATTATATCTAGTTGCGACTCAAGGAGGCATGTATGGCCAATCGGCGGATGTATAGCCAGGGGCCTTATCGCGTTCAGGCCACACTGGATGATGGGACAATTCACGCGGTCAATATCTCGTTGAGGTAGTTCAGGGTGAAAGTCGTTTGAACCCATATTGCGTGAAGTGAGGATTGGACGGAAAGGGTTGTGCCATCAGCCATGTGCGTGCGATGGTGTGGTGCAAGCGGATCAGAAGCAGGGTGTGAGTCTCGATGATCAAGACATTGGTCGTGAAAGGCCGGCATCCCTCGACTTGCATTGTGCGCCAGATCCGCTTGGCCTCTTCGTGATTGTCATCGTGACGATTCGCTCATGCAACAAGCGCACTCGTGTCTACGAGGACCGGGACCCGATGAAGAGGATCTGGTTGAGGACGGCGGGTCATGGCCGCCTTTTTGAATCGGCCAGGTAGTCGTCATGATGGCTTGAGAGGTCCTTTGGGCCGGAGAAGATGCCCACAATTCCGGAAATATCTATTCGATCGGCAGATGGCCAGGAGCTGGGCGTACTCTGATAGCGCATGGGCCGCTGCTCATGCTCTAGACGTTCGGCGAAAAATGAGATAAAGGCTGAATGAAAACCACGAAATATTTCGACCATGTGCGGACGCGACCCGACCGTGCTATCATTAGAAACGAATGGATCGCAGAAGCGATTGATAACGCAATAGAAACAATGATTTAGTCCGACGGGAGAATCAAGAAATGGGTATTCATCAAGACCGTCGGACGGTATCTTCGAGTCATCCTACTGGAGGACGGTAAAACGGTCCACAACGCGTTCTTCGACAGAGGATACACGGAGAAGGGCAAATGAAAGTAAAATATTTCGCCGACACCGATACGGCCCTGGTCGAGTTCACCGAGAATCCGGTAAACGAAACGAAGGAGATCAGCGAGAACATCTACGTGGATCTTGATGCCACGGGCAATCTCGTCAGCATGACCATCGAGCATGCCAAGGCTAGCGCAGGTCTCAAGGAGTTCTCCTTTGTTGAAGTGGCCGGAAAAGCATCCTGAAAAACGCTGAACAAGGCGTTGTAGCCAACCTGTCACGCCTGCATTTCGCCCTATCATTCCAATTCCGGATGGAGAGGTCTGTCCATAGGCTGGCGGCAGGCGCGCCAGGCGGCTAAACGCAACGTTGGGCGGGTCGCAAAAGCACTGGTTGCGATTCAAGGAGGGATTTATGGCCAGAGCGGCGAATGTATAGCCGGGGGGATGTATCGCGTTCAGACCACACTGAATGATGGGACAATTCACACAGTCAATATCTCGTTGAGGTAGTTGAGGGTAAAAGTCGTTTGAACCCATATTGCGTGAAGTGCTCATCGAAGCTAAAGGTCCAGCGGCTGATGGTGCTGAAACTTAAACCCAGTTCCCGGGCTAGCCGTTCCTGAGACCATCCTAATTGCTTCCGAATCTGTTTGATCTCTTCCTTGGCTTGCCCCGCATTCGTCATATCGGCGAAAGCCGGTATCTAGAGAGCCCGACTGGATTCTGTGTCAAGCACGGAATGACGGGCCAGAACAGAAGACGATACCCCGCAGCTTGCACAGGGGTCGTTTATTCGGGGTAGTCACGCTGCCCCAAATCCAGCCGATCGCCTGGGAGCAGTGGGGGCTTTCTGAGGGGGCGGGCAAGAGATTGGCTGCGGGCCAATAGAGGGATAGGCCGCAGAAGCTGGCAGCGTTTGTCGGTCAGAATCGTCTTGACCGGTTGGGATAAGTGTGGGAGATTCCAAGCACAATCGCTATCGAGAAGTGGAGCCGTCTTCGGAGATAGTCCGCCAGCCTTTGTCGGCCTCTAAAGCGGCTCACTTGATAGATGGCGTGGTTCCGGCGCTTCGCGCCGGCCATCCATCGGATGCAACGGACAGTCGTCCACGCGAGCACGCTCACGCGTTCGCCTGCGGCTGATCTGCAGCGCCGTTCGCCTGTTGAAAAGTCGAGAGGAATCTGATACGGCATGCCCATGAAGCCTGACGACATACTGCGTGATTTGTCGGCACGTACCGGGAGGGCAGTTGCCTACTACTGGAAGACTCGGACGGGGCAGCAAGATAGGCAGCGGGAGACCGGCAAGGCTGACCAAGGCCTGCGTAGTGCTGTCACCGGTGGCGCGCAGATGGATGGATTCATCGACCTCTTCACGGAACTGATAACAGCGGCCGGGATTTCGGAACGGTATGTCTTCAGGAAGAAGGCTGTCGAGTTGCCGGGCTTCTTCCGCCCAACCAAGGAGTGGGACCTGCTCGTGGTGCGCGAGAAGGCGCTTCTTGCCGCGATCGAGGCCAAGTCCCAAGTCGGCCCATCCTTCGGCAACAACTTCAACAACCGGACGGAAGAGGCGATCGGAAGCGCCCTTGACCTCTGGACCGCGTACCGCGAGCGTGCCTACCTTAGCAGTCCCCAGCCTTTTCTTGGCTACTTCTTCATGCTGGAGGACTGCGTCGCCTCCAACCGCCCGGTCAAGGTCCAGGAGCCGTTTTTCAAAGTCTTTCCCGAATTCGTCGGCGCTTCGTACATGCGCCGCTATGAAATTTTCTGCCGCAAGATCGTACTGGAACGGCATTACACCGCAGCGGCATTCGTTTCGTCCACATCAGACGGAGGGATTGAAGGACGCTTCTCGACGCCGGCGGACGACCTTTCCGTTGAGCGTTTCGCGAAGACCCTCACGGCCCACTTAGCCGCCTTTGCGTGAACTTATGGCCACCACTATTCACAGACTGATCAACGGCGATGCGAGGGAACTCGTGTACCTGGATGATGCTTCGGTTCATCTTGTCATCACGTCTCCCCCTTATTGGAACCTGAAACAGTACAACGAGAACCCGGACCAACTCGGACATATTCAGGACTACGAAGCATTCCTGTTCGAGTTGGAAAAGGTTTGGCGGCATGTTTACAGAATCCTCGTGCCCGGGGGGCGACTCGTTTGCGTGGTCGGGGATGTCTGTGTCGCGCGCCGCGACTTTGGGCGCCACCTCGTCTTCCCCCTACACGCCGATATCTGCGTCATCTGCCGAAGGATCGGATTCGACAACCTGAACCCCATTATCTGGCATAAGATCGCCAACGCTTCTTACGAGGTTGAAAACGGATCGAAGTTCTTGGGGAAGCCCTACGAGCCGAACGCAATTATCAAGAATGACATGGAATTCATCCTCATGCAGCGTAAACCCGGCGGGTACCGAAAACCCACTAACCAGCAGCGCCAGGCAAGCCGGATTGAAAAGGATGTTTTTGACCGGTGGTTTCAGCAAATCTGGAACATCACTGGGGCCTCAACCAAACACCACCCCGCCCCCTTCCCATTGGAGCTTGCCACACGCCTTGTCCGCATGTTCTCCTTCACTGAGGATACGGTTATGGACCCGTTTTGCGGATCGGGGACGACGATGGTTGCGGCTCTGCGCACCGGACGAAATAGCATTGGCGTGGAGATCGATCCGGAATACTGTCGAATGGCCGCCCGATATTTAAAGGCGGAAACGGCTGACCTTTTCACGACGGTGGATCTTCGCTTTGAGAAAGCGCCTACCGAAACCGCTGCTCTCGTTAGAGAAGAGCCTGCTCTGTACGAAGTCCGGCCAGCCAAGAAGAAACTTGAATAACCGAACAAAGGGCTGGAGCCGATGTGGAAGACCGCGCGGCTCAGCCTTGGCGTTGGGCGGACCGCAAAAGCGTTAGTTGCGATTCGAGGAGGCAGTTATAGCCAGAGCGACGGATGTATAGCCAGGGGACGTACCGCGTTCAGACCACGCTGGATGATGGGACTATTCACACGGTCAATATCTCGCTGAAGTAGTGTTAGGGTGCAAGTCGTTTGAACCCATATTGCGTGAAGTGAGGATTGGACGGAAAGGGTTGTGCCATCAGCCATGCGCGTGCGATGGTGTGGTGCGAGCGGATCAGAAGCAGGGTGTGGGCCTCGATGATCAAGACATTGGTCGTGAAAGGCCGGCATCCCTCGACTTGCGAGTGTTCGCGCCGGACGCGGCGTATAACAACAAGAGCAAGGGTGACTGGTCTGTATATGAGCAGAAGTTTCTTGATCTGATGCGCCGACGCCAGATCGAGAAGGTCGACCACGCTGTGATCGCAGACGGGTGCCTTCTCTGCAGCGAGGACAAACCCCATCGCTGCCACCGGCGGCTGGTCGCCGAGTACCTCAAGTCGCACTGGGGCGACATCGAGGTCTCACATATCGTTTGACCGCGGGAGAGCAAGGCATAAGATCCACTGCGACTGGTGGCATTCATGGCAGCGCTGCCACTTTTCTCGCGCTACGTTCAACAGCGATGTAGGGAGAAGAAACGACGCCTAGTCTGCCCATGCAGCGGCCGTTTAATGTCGGCGTTCGGTGTTAGAATGAGGAAGCTGGCATGTCATAAACGGTAGACTGTAGGAGACCATTTGAAATTCAGTGAGTTGGTGAGACTGCTTGAAGCTCATGGATTCGAGCTGGTAAGGGAGAAAGGGTCCATCCGATATTATGGGAAGGCTGGCTGGCCTGCATTGATTCGGGTTGACTATCATGGGGCCAAGGAAGTGCCCAGCGGCACCTGCCATCATATACTGAAGTCAGCAGGAATACAGAAGGGAGGAAGCCATGATTGATCTGCCTTATTCTTTGACCATCGAGGCAACGGAGGAACCCGATTACTTTGGGTTTTTTTCTCCTGATCTGGAAGGATTTACGGGGATTGGCCACTCCATCGAGGACTGCGTGTATAAGGCGAAATGGGGAATGAAGGAACATATAGAACTGCTCGAAGAACGGGGTCTGCCCGTGCCTCCGAAAGCGAAAGATCCAAAAATCATCGTACAGAACGAAGTCAGATTGGCGGCATAGGGTTGTTCACCGAACCAACTGGTCCACCGGATCGTCGATAAATCCGGCTTGCTGCGAAGGCGCTCCATCACCGCTCTGGTCACGGGAAAACAGCTTGCCCCCTGTTGTCCTTCGCGCTAAATTATGAGTGTACATATCGGGACTTGGCTGTTTTTGGGGGTAGCAGGATCTGGTGGTGGGCGGAATAAAGGCTTAGCCGGTAATTGTGGGGGCGAGAAACCTAATGCCATACCAAGAGCAGGAAGCCGTGAGGCGACCTGCTTTTATCGTTTTGAGGAGGGAGGCCGATGGACGGGAAGAATTATATCGGTGGCAGATGGGTGGAGGCGATCACGGGAGCCAGGTTCGAAAGCCGTAATCCCGCCAAGTTCGATCAGGTACTTGGGACTGTGGCCTTGTCGAATCGAGAGGACGCTGAGCAGGCGATCGCAGGCGCGAAGACGGCTTTTGCCGGTTGGCGCGAGCTGTCGCGAATAAAAAGAGGGGAGTATCTCGAGCGATTCGTCGAGGCGATCAAAGCCCAGGCCGACGAGATCACTCGTCTCGTGGCATCGGAGGCCGGCAAGGCGTATAACGAGGCGAAAGCCGATGTCGTCGAAGGGATCCACATGGCGCAGTACATGTTCGGCCACGCGCGGCTTCCTTCCGGTCAGGCCCTCCCCTCGGAGCTCGCCGAGAAGGATGCCTACATGTTCCGCAAGCCGAAAGGGGTGGTGACGGTTGTCAGCCCTTGGAATTTCCCCTTTGCGATTCCCATCTGGCTGATTACCCCGGCCCTGCTCGAAGGGAACACGGTGGTCTTCAAACCGTCCGGGAACACCCCGTTGGTGGGGGAGAAGATCGTTGAGTGCTTTGAGCGGGCCGAGCTTCCGCCAGGCGTCCTGAATCTCGTCCAGGGCACGGGAGGGGATGCAGGGTGGCCCTTGGTGATTCACCCCGACGTCGAGGTGGTGCTCTTCACCGGCTCGTATGAAGTGGGATCACGGATCAAGGAGGCGTGCGTCAAAGACTATCGCAAAATGTACGCCTGCGAGATGGGCGGGAAGAATGCGATGATCGTCTGCCAGGATGCCGATCTTGATCTGGCCGTTCGGGCCGCGATACTCAGCGCTTTCAAGACGACAGGGCAGCGCTGCACTTCGGCTTCTCGCCTCATCATCCATGAGAGTCGGATGGAGGAGTTCGCAAGGGCCTTTGTCGCCATGGCGCGGCGGATCGTGATCGGCGATCCCCTCGATCCTCAGGTCTTCATGGGACCGCTTATTAACGAGGCGGCGATGAAGAAGGTCGGCTCCTATAACGGGCTCGCGAAGCAGGAGGGGGCCGATGTGCTCCTGGACGGCGGGCGCCTGGAGGAAGGGGCCTATCGGCACGGCTATTTCTTCAGCCCCTTTATCTATCGGATGGCGCATCGGAAAGATGCCAGGGTGCTCCATGAGGAGGTCTTTGGGCCGCATGTTGCCCTGATTCCCTTCCGAACGGTGGAAGAGGCCGTGGCCATCCACAACGATGTGGAGTATGGCTTGGCCTGCTCCGTGATCACCGAAGATTACCGGGTTGCCCGTCGTCTTCGGGAAGAGTGTGAGTTTGGCGTCGGGTACTGGAATCTGCCCACCATCGGGGCGGAGGTGCATCTGCCGTTCGGCGGGCTGAAGAAGAGCGGGACGGGCGTTCCGGCTTCGTGGCCTTTGTTGGATCTTGTGACGCACAAAGTGGCGTGGACCGTCAATCATGGTCGCGAGATCAGGATGGCGCAAGGCCTGAGCGCCGAGGTGTAGCCATGACCCGGCTGCTGATGTGTCGTCCCGACCATTACGGGATCTACTATGAGATCAATCCCTGGATGGATCGAAGGCGCCAGGCGGACCGGGCAGTCGCCGCGAGGCAGTGGGAGGCGCTCTATCGACTCCTCACCGAAAGGCTACAGGTCCAGGTGGAACTCCTGCCGCCGGTTCCGGGGCTGCCTGACCTCTGCTTTACCGCCAATGCAGGGCTTTTGGTAAATAGCCTCTTTGTGAGTAGCCGGTTCCGGTACCGTGAGCGCGAAGCGGAAGTTCCTCATTTCACACAATGGTTTGCAGAGCAGAATTACAGGGTCACTTGGCTTCCTGAACCCGTTTTCTTTGAAGGGGAGGGGGATGCACTCTTTTGCGGGAATGACCTGTTCGCCGGGTACCGCTTTCGTTCGGACCTCGAAGCCCATCATTTGCTGGCGGAGATCCTCGGGTCGCACGTCCATTCCCTGGAGCTGATCGATCCATGGTTCTATCACCTGGACACCTGCTTGTGTCCGCTGCAGCCCGACCGGGCTGCCTACTATCCGGAGGCGTTCAGTCCTGCCTCACAGCGACTTCTGAAAGAGACGATTCCTGAGCTTTTCTCGGTGACGGAGGCCGAGGCGAAACGGTTGGCCTGCAACGCGCTGGTCATCGGACGATCTGTGATCATCAACGCTGGCTGTCCCCACCTGGCTCGAACGCTCGCCGAGGCCGGGTATCAGGTGTACGAGGTCGAGACCACGGAGTTTCTTAAAGCAGGAGGCGGGCCCAAGTGTCTGGCCCTGTTCCTGGATCGGGACGGATCATGAACCATTGGATAGAGTTGGATAAACGGTATTTCATGGACACGGGTCACCGGCGTCTCGATGTGACGCTCGTCCGTGGCGAAGGGGCGAGGGTGTGGGATGAGGCCGGCCGGAAGTACCTCGACTTCATCGCCGGATGGGCCGCCTGCAGCCTTGGCCACTGCCATCCTGTGATTGTGGAGGCCATTCGAGAACAGTCGCAACGCCTCATCCTGGCGAGCCTGGATGTCTATACGATCCCCCAGATTGAGTTGGCTGAGCTACTCATCTCCTCGAGCGGCCTGGCCAAGGTCTTCTTCTGCAACAGCGGGGCTGAGGCAAACGAGGGGGCGGTCAAACTGGCCAGGAAGTATGGCAAGCTACACCTGAATGGCGCCTATGAGGTCATTTCGGCGCTGAAGAGCTTCCATGGTCGAACATTGGCGATGGTGGCCGCGACAGGCAAGCCGGAGTACCAGGCGCCCTTTACCCCGCTCCCTGTAGGGTTCAGACATGTCCCGTTCAACGACGTCGGAGCCCTGTGGGCCGCCGTCGGTGAGCGGACCTGTGCGATCCTGTTGGAGCCGATCCAGGGCGAGGGCGGGGTGAACGTCCCGCCCGAGAACTATCTGAAGGAGGTCCGTGCGCTCTGCGACGAGCGGGGCATCCTGCTGATCCTGGACGAGGTCCAGACGGGCTGCGGTCGAACCGGGACCATGTGGGCTCACGAGGTCTCCGGCATCAAGCCGGACATCATGACGGTGGGCAAGGGGCTGGGCGGAGGGGTTCCCGTCGCCGCGTTCCTGGCGAACGAACGGGCCGCCTGTTTCGGACCAGGCGATCACGGCTCCACCTATGGCGGCAATCCGCTCTGCTCTGCAGTAGCCGGTGCGGTCTTGCGGTTTATCATGAAGGAAGATCTGCCGGGCAACGCGGTACGGGTGGGAAGCTACTTCCGGGAGCGGCTCCTGGGCTTGCAAGAGGAGTGGGATATTGTGAAGGAGGTTCGGG
>NZ_JAQUOY010000047.1 GCF_028716865.1 Candidatus Methylomirabilis sp.
GGCGCTCAAGCTCTACATCCGCTTCTACAACCACCACCGCCTGCACTCTGGCATTGACTACCACACGCCGGAAGAGTATGAGGGATTGGTGACGTGAAGTCGTGTCCACTTTTTCGGGGGAAGATCCTTGTGCTATCGACGATGGAGTAGCCGCAGTCCAGCTCTTCGTCGCATGTTGAGACGGAGATGCATCCCGCGGATTAGGAATAGGGTGCGATGGATTTCGAGGAGATGGGGCAGGAGTGATAGAATCGGATTGTCGGGTTACGCTACGCTAACCCGACCTACGATGCTATTGGGCGTGAAAGAGGGGTATGTGGCAATACGCAGTGAAGGTGTTGATCACGGCAGCAGTGGTCGTCGCAGTTTCTGAGCTTGGGAAGCGTAGTTCGTTCTGGGGCGCGTTGCTGGCGTCCCTGCCCCTCACGTCTCTTCTCGCCTTTATCTGGCTCTACATTGGTACGGGCAACACTCAATCTGTCGCAGCGCTGTCGCAGAGCATCTTTTGGCTGGTACTGGCTTCGCTCCCACTGTTCCTGGTCCTGCCGTTTCTTCTTCGCTCGGGCGTCGCGTTTTGGCCTGGTTTCGGCGTCGCCTGCGCGCTTACGGTCGGCGCATACATTGGACTCATGTGGCTCTTGGAGCGTTTGGGTGTGAGCCTGTAGGTTCCGCCCAATCAGACATTGAAGCGGATCGTCATGATGTCGCCGTCGGCCACGAGGTACTCTTTCCCCTCAAGCCGCAGTACCCCTTCGTTTCTGGCCGCTGCCAGCGACCCGCAGCGGATGAGCGCCTCATAGGCCACCACCTCTGCTCTGATGAACCCCTTTTCCAGATCACTATGGATAGCCCCGGCCGCCTGCAGCGCCGTTGCGCCTTGAGGGATCATCCATGCCCGCACCTCGTCGCTGCCGACGGTAAAGAACGTCGTGAGGCCCAGGAGGTCATAGCAGGCCTGGCGCAGTCGCGGCGCCGCGGAAGCCCCCAGACCGAGCTCAGCACAGAAGGCGCTTGCTTCATCGGGGCTCAGGTCAGCCAACTCAAGTTCCAGCTTGGCCGATATGGCTATTGAGGCAGGCCGGAAACTCCCCATCGCCGGCTGGGCCTCAAGCTCGTCGGGTTCTCCGCCGGCCTCTTCACCGGTATTGACCACTAAGAGGCTCGGCTTGGCCATAAGGAACTGAAAGCCGCGAAGCAGGCGCTCCTCTTCAGCGGTCAGTGACATCCCCCGTAGCGGCTGTTCCTCTTGCAGCGCGGCGTAACACCGCCTCAAGAGGGCCAGCTCCTGAGGACTCTCGGCCTTTTTCCCTTTTCGGAGCGCCTCTTCGATCCTGGCGATTCGCTTCTCGACCACATCCAGATCGGCCAATACCAACTCGGCTTGCAGTGTCGCCGCGTCCTTGGCCGGATCGACCCGCCCTTCGATGTGGGGAACCCGCTCGTCCTGAAAGGCTCGAACGACCATGAGAAGGGCAGTAGCCTGCCGCATCTGGGGGAGGAGCTGTCCGCCAGGGCTGGTGGGTTTACCCGATTCTTTCACGAGTGGGGCGAAGTCCACGAGCTCGAAGCTGGCAGGTGTGAGCTTTTTTGGCTTGAACATGAGTGCCAGACGGTCAAGGCGAGGATCGGGGACCTTGACCACAGAGATCGAGGCCTCCCCAAGCTGGCCCGCTTGGTGGCTTGGCTGGCCGTGGGTCAGCAGCCGGTACACGGTGCTTTTGCCGGAGGCCGGCAGTCCAATAATACCGATTCGCATCTGGTTTCTCCCCCGAATAAAGTCTTCCTGGTAGGCCGCTCATGCAGCCTTGTCACAGTATCACAGGCTTAAGGGTGCGCGCCACTAAAACCGCCTCGCTTGTGTGCTTTTGAATTGAATTTTCCCCGACCTGTGGTAAGCTCAAGGACCGATGAAGGCCTACCTGGATATCGAAACCTCGTTCGATGGCGCCATCACGGTGGTGGGCCTGTATACTACCGACCGTGGCCTGGTCCAGTTGATCGGCGCCAAGATCAGCGATGTCACAGTCTGGCAGGCGCTTGAAGGCGTGCAGACGATCTGTACGTACAACGGCAGCCGCTTCGATCTTCCGGTAATCCGCCGCCGACTGGGCCTCGACCTTTGCGAGGCGTTCCAATCCCACGATCTGATGTATACATGCTGGCGATATGGTTTATACGGCGGGCTGAAACGGGTGGAGGAGCAGCTCCGCATCTCCCGGCGTTCGAAGGGGATTGATGGTATGGAGGCGATGCGGCTTTGGTCCCGATACGAGGATGGCGGTGACCAGGAGGCGCTGCAGATGCTCCTTACTTACAACAGCGAGGATGTGCTGAACCTGCCGGTTCTCGAAGCGCGGCTCATGGAGATCGAAGGCACGTATGCGCGTCGCGATTAAGACCTTGGGGTGTCGACAGAATCAATCTGAGAGCGATGCGCTCCAGGAGTCGCTACGACGGGATGGGTACACGGCGGTCGGTCCAGACGAAGCGGCCGATCTGTTCATCATCAACACTTGCACCGTGACGCAGGAGGCCGACGCCGACTCGCGACAGATGATCCGACGGGCGATTCGCCGTAATCCGTCGGCTCGTGTGGTTGTGACGGGCTGCTATGCCCAAGCGGCTGCCCGGGAGGTTGCGGCGATCCCTGGTGTCGATCTGGTCGCAGGCAATGGCGAGAAGGCACAACTGCCTGCGCTGATTTCGGGTCTGCGTGACAAGCGGTCGCCGCTCATTGCCGTCGGCGATATACAGCGAGCCGCCCGCTTTAGCCCGCTTCCGCCGCCGGTCGGCGCTGCTCGGAGTCGGGCGTTGCTCAAGGTACAGGACGGTTGCAATTATCGTTGCACCTTCTGTATTGTGCCGGAGACACGTGGGCCGAACCGGAGTCAGCCGAACGATGCCGCATTGCGCGACCTGCGGGCCCTCGTGGAGGCCGGCTATCCGGAGGTGGTCCTGACCGGGACGCATCTGGGCACGTACGGGCGCGACCTGTCGGTCGGCAGTTCCATTGCCGGATTGGTGGCCCGAATGTTGGAGGCGGCGGCACCCGCGAGGCTGCGCTTGAGCTCACTCGATCCGCACGAGGTGGGGGAGGAGCTGATCGGCTGCTTTGGCCGCTTCGGGAACCTCTGCCGCCACCTGCATCTGCCGCTACAGAGCGGCGATGAGACAGTTTTGAAGCGCATGCGGCGAGCGCACACGGCCGATGATTTTCGCCGGCTGGTGGAACGGCTCACTGAGGCGGTCCCGGGGATCGCCATCGGAACCGATGTCATTGTCGGCTTTCCAGGCGAGGGTGACGCAGAGTTTGAGCAGACCTACCGGCTGCTCGAAGGTCTACCGATCGCGTATTTGCATGTGTTCAGCTACTCACAGCGGAAGGGAACCGTTGCGGCCTCAATGCCGGACCAGGTTCCCAAGGATGTAAGAGCTGCCAGGAGCGCTGCCCTCCGGACGCTGAGTGATGCGAAATGGCGCGCATTTCGACAGACACAGGTGGGACAGTCGTTCGCGGCTGTCGTCCTGGACGGGCGGGATGCGCGAACCGGGCGGCTGCAGGCGCTGACTGACAACTATATTACGGTACGACTCGACAACGCTGAGGAGGGTATCGGCCGCATGGTCGATCTGAGCATCGAGGCGGTGAGCGAGCGGGAGACCGTTGGCCGCTTGCGCGCGCGAGACGCAAACGGCTTCATACCAACGTCGGAGGGAAGATGGCTCAGGGGCTGATCGGTATCATCGGCGGCAGTGGGCTGTACGAAATAGATGGACTCGAGCGGGTCGAGGAGCGGCGCGTCGAGACCCCCTTCGGGGCGCCGTCGGATGCCTACATCATCGGGTCTCTGGCAGGGCGACGGGTGGCGTTTCTCGCGCGGCACGGACGCGGCCATCGCCTGATGCCATCCGAGCTGAATTTCCGGGCGAACATCTTCGGGTTCAAGCTCCTGGGCGCGGAGCGGGTAATCTCCGCCTCGGCGGTGGGCAGCATGCGCGAGGACCTCCCGCCTCTGGATATTGTCATTCCGGATCAGTTCTTTGATCGCACGAAGGGGCGGGCCAGCACCTTCTTCGGGCGTGGCCTCGTCGCGCATGTAAGTTTTGCTGATCCGACCTGTCCGATTCTGGGAAAGTTACTGTTCGTTGCCGGGCAGTCGGTGGGAGCTCGAATGCATCTCGGTGGTACATACCTATGCATCGAGGGGCCGCAGTTCTCGACCAGGGCCGAGTCGCGGATCTATCGAAGCTGGGGAGTGGATGTCATCGGGATGACCAATCTGCAGGAGGCAAAGCTCTGCCGCGAGGCCGAGATCTGCTATGCGACGCTGGCCCTGGTGACCGATTATGATGTCTGGCACGAGACAGAGCAGGATGTATCGGTGGAGGCGGTGGTGGCGATCCTGAAGCAAAACGCCGAAACCGCCAAGGCCATCATCAAGGCCACGGTGGCGTCGTTTCCAACCGGCAGGGAAGGCTGCTCGTGCGGGAGCGCGATGCACGATGCGATTATTACCGCTCGCGATATAATCACCGCCGACATTCCGGAGCTGCTGCGACCGATTATTGGGAAGTATGTTCAGTAAGGTGCGAGGTAAAGCATGAGTAGTATCCTTGTTGTCGGTTCGGTTGCGCTTGATTCCGTTCGCACGCCATTCGGTGATGCGAAAGAGGCATTGGGGGGCTCGGCCACGTACTTCTCAGTCGCGGCCAGCTTCTTTGCGGATGTTCGGGTTGTGGCCGTAGTGGGGGAGGATTTTCCTGAAGAACACCTCGCGTTTCTGAAGAGCCGGTCGATTGATCTTGAAGGGCTGGTGCGGGTCCCGGGGCGTACCTTCCGGTGGACCGGAGAGTACGGGTTCGATCTGAACGAGGCGAAGACACTAGAGACGCAACTCAATGTCTTTGCAGCGTTTCAGCCGGAGATCCCCAAGGCGTACAAAGAGAGCGACCTGGTCTTCCTGGCCAATATCGATCCTGATCTGCAACGGAAGGTCCTTAGCCAGGTAAGTTCGCCAAGGTTGGTGGCGGCCGATACAATGAACTACTGGATCGGTGGGAAGCCCGAGGCGCTCCGGGAGACCCTGAAGTTGGTGGATATCCTGCTGATCAACGACGCCGAGACTCGGCAGCTTGCCGACCAGCCGAACCTGGTTCGGGCCGCCCAAAAGGTCCTGAGCTGGGGGCCGACCTCACTGGTCATCAAGCGAGGGGAGTACGGCGCGCTGATGGTCCGAAAGGGCGGATGGTTTGCCGCGCCGGCGCTCCCCCTCGATTCTGTGTTTGACCCGACAGGAGCGGGTGATTGTTTTGCCGGCGGCTTCATCGGGTATCTGGCCAACACGATGAATTTCGAGGAGGCGAACATCCGAAAGGCAATCGTGATGGGGTCGGTCATGGCCTCTTTTAACGTCGAGGCATTTTCACTCGATCGCTTACGACGGCTGACCTATCCTGAAATTGAGGCGAGATACAAGGCGTTCAAGCGCCTCGCGCAGTTTGAAGACCTGTAGGCTGAAGGGGAGAAGGGGATGGCAAATGAGCGCCATAAGGATAAGTTAGAAGAGCTGTGCCAACGGCGCGAAACCGCCCTGCAAGGCGGCGGGCAAGAGCGCGTCGATCGACATCACCAGTCTGGGAAGCTGACGGCGCGCGAACGCATCGACGTGCTCCTTGATCCGGGGAGCTTCACCGAGCTGGACGCCTTCGTCACCCATCAGTGTCATGACTTTGACATGGATCAGCAACGGATCCCTGGCGACGGGGTCGTCATCGGATACGGGACGATCGATGGGCGACAGGTCTACGTCTTTGCCCAGGATTTCACCGTGTTCGGCGGCAGCCTGAGCGGGGCCCACGCCGCCAAGATCTGCAAGGTGATGGATCTGGCCATGAAGATGGGCGCTCCGATCATCGGTCTGAGCGATTCGGGTGGAGCCAGAATCCAGGAGGGGGTCGTCTCGCTGGCGGGGTATGCCGATCTGTTTCTTCGTAATACATTAGCTTCGGGGGTGATTCCGCAGATCGCGGCCATCATGGGACCATGCGCCGGCGGCGCGGTCTATTCGCCGGCCCTAATGGACTTCGTCCTCATGGTCCGCCACACCAGCCATATGTTCGTGACGGGACCTGATGTGATCAAAACTGTCCTGCACGAAGAGGTGAGCTTCGAGGAGCTTGGTGGCGCGATGACTCATAATGCCACGTCTGGCGTTGCCCATTTTGCTGTCGATTCGGAGCAGGAGTGCCTGGCTTCGATCAGGGAACTCCTCTCGTACCTCCCGCAGAATAACCTGGAAGACTCGCCTCGCTGTGAGTCCCGGGACGATCCGGAGCGGCAAGAGGATGCCTTGAACGCCCTTATCCCGGACAACCCCAATAGACCGTACGATATGAAGGAGTTGATCCGCATGGTGGTGGACGACGGCGAGTTCCTCGAGGTTCAGGAACACTTTGCCCAGAATATGGTGGTTGGCTTTGGGCGTCTGGATGGACAGTCGGTCGGATTTGTCGCTAACCAGCCCGCCGCGCTGGCCGGATGTCTCGACATTGGCTCCTCCGTCAAAGCGGCCCGCTTCATTCGCTTTTGCGATGCCTTCAATATCCCCATCATTACCCTGGAGGATGTCCCTGGCTACCTCCCTGGTTCAGCCCAGGAATACGGCGGTATCATCAGGCACGGCGCGAAGCTGTTGTACGCCTATGGGGAGGCCACGGTACCAAAGATCACTGTCATTGTGCGGAAGGCGTACGGGGGCGCCTATTGCGTGATGGGCAGTAAGCATATGCGGGCCGATATCAACTTCGCCTATCCGACCGCGGAGATCGCTGTTATGGGACCCGAGGGAGCGGTGAACATCCTGCATAAGCGAAAGATGGCTGAGGAGGCTGATGTCGCCTCGTTCCGTGCGGAAAAGGTGGCGGAGTTCCGTGATAAGTTTGCCAATCCGTACATTGCTGCAGAGCGGGGCTACATCGATGAAGTGATCGAGCCGAAAGAGACTCGTCCAAAGTTGATCAGGGCACTCAGGTCGCTTCGGACAAAGCGCGAGACGAACCCTCCAAAGAAACACGGGAATATCCCCCTTTAAGGACAGGGTAGAGGGTGTAGGCCCTATACCCTGGTACTTAGCATGTTTAACAAGATCCTGATTGCGAATCGTGGAGAGATTGCGGTTCGGGTGATTCGTGCCTGCCGCGAGATGGGTATCGGCACGGTGGCGGTCTACTCGGAGGCCGACCGAGCTGCGCTGCACGTCAGGTTGGCCGACGAGGCGTATCTGATCGGTCCAGCCCCTTCCCCTCAGAGTTACCTCAAGATTGACCGGATCATCGAAACCGCAAAGATGGCCGGTGCGAAGGCCATCCATCCAGGCTATGGCTTCCTGTCGGAGAATGCGGAGTTCGCCGGGCGGTGCGAAGAAGAAGGACTGGTATTTATCGGTCCTTCCTCTCACGCCATCCGTGCGGTAGGCGGCAAGACTTCCGGCCGGAGTCTGGCGAGCAAGGCCGGTGTCCCTGTTGTCCCTGGGACGATCCGAGACCTCACCGATGGGGAAGTGCTCCAGGCGGTCCGAGAGCTTGGCCTGCCCGTGGTCCTCAAGGCCTCCGCCGGAGGGGGCGGAAAAGGGATGCGAATCGTCTCCACCGAGGCAATGCTCGGCAGTGCCCTCCGGGCTACCCGATCCGAAGCCTCCTCCGCATTCGGCAATGCGGCCATCTATGTGGAGCGGTATCTGGGCGCTGCTCGCCACATCGAGATGCAGATCATGGCCGATAGACGCGGCAATGTGGTGTATCTTGGAGAGCGCGAATGCTCGCTGCAGCGGCGTCACCAGAAGGTCATTGAGGAGGCGCCCTCGCCCTTTGTTGACGCTGACCTGAGGCGTCGGATGGGAGAGGCGGCGGTAAAATTGGCCAAGGCCGTCGATTACACGAACGCCGGGACGATGGAATTCCTGGTCGATCCGTCCAAGAATTTCTATTTTCTGGAGATGAACACGCGCCTGCAGGTTGAGCATCCGGTCACCGAGATGGTCACCGGACTTGATTTGGTGAAAGAGCAGATCCGGATTGCCGCCGGGGAGCCGCTCTCAGTGCGGCAGGATGAGATCCAGTTGCGCGGCCATGCGATCGAGTGTCGTATTTACGCCGAGGACCCGTTGAGCAACTTCATGCCGTCGCCCGGACGAATCCGGGCGCTGCGCACGCCCGGCGGACCCGGCCTCAGGATCGAGAGTGCGATCTATGAGGGCTGCGACGTTCCGATCTACTATGATCCCATGATCTCAAAACTGATCGCCTGGGGACGGGACCGTAGCGAGGCGATGGAGCGGATACGACGCGCGCTGGCTGAGTATGTCGTGCTCGGCGTAAAAACGAACATCCCATTTCACCAACAGGTCCTCAGCCTTCCGCAGTTCGCTGCAGGCCAGATCCATACGGAATTCCTGGAGAGCTGGCTGGCCAAAGGTCTGAAGCCGGAGAACGGGGCCTTCGCTGAGATCGCACTGATCGCTGGGGCCCTCTATCTTCATACCAGGCGGCGCGCAGCCCCCTCGACTATCGGGCAGGGCGACCAGGTTCAGAGTGCATGGAAGCTGGCCGCCCGTCACGCCGGGTTGCGACAACGATGACCTATTCCGCTGATCTGTATGGTAGACGGCATAGGCTTGCGGTGAAAGGGACGGGATCGCCAGTGCCGGTTCAGATCGACGGAAAGACCTATGAGGTCGACTTTAGTCCTGTTGACGGCAGTCTCCTCTCGCTTCTCGTCATGGGCCGCTCCTACGAGGCCGATGTGGTCGAGGAGGGGGAGGGGATCCTGGCGGTCTGGGTAGAGGGCGAACTGTACCGAATTGAGTATCAGGATGAGGGGCGTCGTCCTCGAAGAAGTAGTAGCGTGACAGACCAAGGCATGAGAGGCCGCCAGATGATTGTGGCCCCGATGCCGGGAAAGGTTGTGGCGTTACTCGTCTCATCAGGGCAAGAGGTCAGTGCGGGCCAGGGAGTGGTCGTCATCGAGGCGATGAAGATGGAAAATGAGCTGAAAGCTTCCGGGGCTGGGGTCATCAAAGAGATCAAGGTGCAGGAAGGAGCCGGTGTCAGCGGAGGCGATGTCCTGGTTGTGATTGAGTAAGCGATATAGACGACGAAGAACACATGACAAAGCTTAAGCGCGAGTTCGATGGCTGGCAGGTGAACGTCCTACAGCCTGTCCTCACGCGCACCCCGGAGCAGAAGCAAGAGTTCCGGACAAGTTCCCGCATCGAGGTGAAACGCCTCTACACCCCCCTAGATCTTACCAACCATGACTATCTGGAGCGACTGGGATTCCCGGGTAGCTACCCGTATACCCGCGGTGTGCGACCGACGATGTATCGAAGTCGCCTCTGGACCATGCGGCAGTACGCCGGCTATGGCGTTGCGGAAGCCGCCAACCGGCGATTCCACTTTCTGCTTGAGCAAGGCGAGACGGGGTTGTCGGTAGCCTTCGATCTGCCCACCCAGCTCGGATATGATGCAGATGATCCGATGGCGGCCGGTGAGGTGGGCAAGGTGGGCGTCGCCATCGACTCCCTGGCCGATATGGAGACGCTGCTGCGAGGCATTCCTCTCGACCGGGTGAGTGTCTCCATGACCATCAATGCCACTGCGGCCATCCTGCTGGCGATGTATGTGGCCGTGGCCAAGCGACAGGGCGTCGCGCCGGATCGACTTTCGGGAACCATCCAGAACGATATTCTCAAGGAATATATTGCCCGGGGGACCTATATCTTCCCGCCCGGATCTTCCATGCGTCTGGTGACCGATACGGTTGCTTACTGCGCAGCCCATCTGCCGCGCTGGAACGCCATCAGCGTCAGCGGGTACCATATTCGGGAGGCGGGCTCGACGGCGGTCCAAGAGGTCGCCTTCACGCTGGCCGACGGCATCGCCTATGTGGAGGCGGCGGTCGCCGCCGGGCTGGACGTGGATCGCGTTGCCTCGCAGCTCTCGTTTTTTTTCAACGCCCATAGCGATCTCTTTGAGGAGATCGCCAAGTTCCGGGCGGCTCGTCGCCTCTGGGCAACGATCATGCGTGGGCGGTGCGGAGCGCGCGATCCGAGGTCGTGGATGCTGCGCTTTCATGCGCAGACCTCCGGCGTGAGTCTCACGGCGCAGCAGGCCGAGAACAATCTGACCCGCGTCGCATTGCAGGCCATTGCTGCGGTCCTTGGCGGGGTCCAGTCGTT
>NZ_JAQUOY010000048.1 GCF_028716865.1 Candidatus Methylomirabilis sp.
ACGACGCTGCCGCGCCGCCATACCTCCGCAATGTCAGCCACGTTGAAGTCATAACGGTACTCCTCAGAGAGGTCCTGTGAGACCGCATTACGCAGGATGTCGAAGCCCTCCGCATAGGCCTGCATCAGGCCGTACTCGATGCCGTTGTGAACCATCTTGACGAAATGACCGGCGCCGGCAGGGCCGCAGTGCAGGTAGCCATCCTCTGCCGTGCCGCCTGACTTCTCATGGCCGGGGGTGCGCGGGATGTCGCCTGGTCCCGGCGCGAGCGTCCTGAAGATCGGCTCCAGGCGCTCGACCGCATGCGCTGCGCCCCCGATCATCAGGCAGTAGCCACGCTCCAGTCCCCAGATCCCGCCGCTGGTGCCTACATCCACGTACTGGATGCCTCTCGCCTGGAGCGCCTTCGCGCGACGCACATCATCCTTATAGTAGGAGTTGCCGCCGTCGATGATGATGTCGTCCGCGTCCATCTGCTGTGCCAACGCCGTAACGGTCTGCTCCGTCGGCTTACCCGCCGGCACCATCACCCATGCCGCCCGCGGCCTGGTGAGGTCGCGTACGAACTCATCCGGCGACATGGCGGCTGTTGCGCCCTCCTGCGCCAATGCTCTTACGCGGTCGGGATCTGCGTCGAACACGACGCACTCATGCCCGCCTCGCATCAGGCGGCGGACTATGTTCGCGCCCATCCTGCCCAGACCGATCATCCCGAGTTGCATCGTGTGTGCTCCTCTTGCGAAAAAAGCGGTCAGTGTAATGCGTGTTGCAGTGCCGCGTACAGCGACGTCAGACCGGCCTGCACGTCAGCACTGAGATGAACTCGTAACACCCGCCGATTCCGCTCAGCCAAGACCTGGAAGTCGCCGCGCGCCTGAGCGGCCTTGACGACGCCAAAACTGTACCGATGTCCGGGGACAGGCAGGTCGAAGGCATCGTCGCAGGTGACCTGCAGGAAGACGCCGGTATTCGGTCCGCCCTTGTAGGCCTGGCCGGTCGAGTGTAGGTAGCGGGGCCCAAAACCTACGCACGTCGCCACACGTTTATTGTCGCGGACGGCGTGACGCAGCAGTTGAAGCGCGCGTTCATGGGCTTCGTTCATCTCGATATAGGCCAGGAGGGCGAAGTAGTCGCCAGGTCCGAGTCGGTTCAGGTGCGCTCTGAGATACCCGACGAGCGACCGATCGGCTCCCGCGGCCTCCTTGAGCGCCGCAGCGTTCTGCTCGTCACTGAACAGTGTGATGTTCCGCTCGTGCATGATCGGAGCTTCCGACGGGATTGCGCCTGTCTTCTCGTATGCCGACGTTAATTGTCGCGTCGCCACCTTGCTCGCTTCCACGTCAGGCTGATCGAATGGGTTGATGCCGATGATCGACCCGGCCACCGCGGTCGCGATCTCCCACCGGAAGAACTCGGCTCCCAGATCGTAGGGATCGGCTATGGCAATTCGGACCACAGGCTGACCGGCCCGTTCGAGGGTATCCAGCGCCGCATCCTGGCACGGAACCGGGGCGGATGCCATTCTGAGGTAAACGAACACGCGATCGGTGTCGTAGACCTCGGGCGGACCTAGCGACTCACGATCGACGGGGATCAGCCCCTTCCCCGCTTTTCCGGTCGACTCAGCGAGCAGTTGCTCCAACCAGGCGCCGAAGTGCCGAATACCGGGCGAGGCGATGATGGTGACTTTGTCGCGGCCGTGTGTGGCGAGCACACCCAGGATGGTACCGAGCACGGCGCCGGGGTTCTCCTCGACCGGGACGCATGAGGCGCAGGCGTGTGCCATCTCCTCGGCGCGGTCCAACAGCTTCGGCACGTCCACGCCCATGATCGCCGTCAGCACCAGGCCGAAATCGGAGAGGGCCGAGTATCGGCCACCGATGCTTGGCAGGCCATAGAAGATGTGACGGAAGTGCTGGGACTCAGCAAACTGTTGCAGCGCTGACCCGGGGTCGGTAATGGCAATGAACCGACTTCCCGCCTTTTCGGAGCTGATGACCTGCCCTACGCGCTCAAAGAAATATTGTGTGAAGATATTCGGCTCCAGGGTGGTGCCGGACTTACTCGATACGATGAAGATCGTATTGGCCAGGTCCACTTTTCGTTCGAAGGCCCTGACCTGAGCAGGGTCGGTTGAGTCAAGGACGTACAGTTCGGGGTAGCCATCCTGCTTGCCGAACGTTCTGGTCATCACCTCGGGGCAAAGGCTTGAGCCCCCCATCCCTAGGAGCAGCGCATGCGAGAACCCTGCGGACCTCATCTCTTCAGCGATGGCCCGCAGGTGGATCCCGCTTACCTGCTGGTCCTCGGTGATCCCTAACCAACCCAGCCACCCCCCTTCGTCCGTTCCCGTCCAGAGGGTCGCATCGCGCGTCCACAATCTTCGTACCTTACCGCCTACGCGCCACGCTTCGAGCGACGCCCTGACAGCGGCGGCGAGATCGTCGGGCAGCGCATAGGTCTGGTCGACCATGACGCCCACGATCGATTGACACCGCTTGTCTACCGCCTGCAGCAGCTTGTCAAACGCCTCGGCGAACAACTGTACGCCATCGTCCAGCAATCTGTTAGTGATCTCCGTCATCGAGATCCCTGCCCGTTCGAGCGTCTGCATAATGTTGCGCGCGCCCTCGACATCTTCTTCAAGGCTACAACGTGGGCGCCCGTGATCGCGGAATGCCTCTACGGTTGATGCCGGCATTGTGTTCACCGTGTCAAGGCCGATCAGTTCCTCCACGTAGATCACGTCGCGGTAGTTCGGGTTCTTCGTGCTGGTGCTGGCCCACAATACGCGCTGCGTGTGCGCGCCCTGTCTCGCCAGCGCCTGCCACCGCTCACTGCTGAAGATCGCCTTATACCGCTGGTAGGTCAGCTTGCCGTTCGCGATGGCTACCTTGCCCAGCAGGCCTTGGAGCGTTGCCTGCTCACTCGCCTGCGTGACGGTTTTCAGCCGAGCCGTGAGAATGGCATCAATGGCCGTGTCGATCCGACTAATAAAGAAGCTGGCGACACTCGAGACGGCGCCGGGATCGCCGCCTCGTGCGACGAGCGCTTCGAGCCCCGCGATGTAGGCGTCGGCGACCCGCTCGTAGACCTGCCGGGAGAAGAGCAGGGTGACATTGATGTTGATCCCCTCGCCGATGAGCGCCGTAACAGCAGGGATGCCCTCCGGGGTGCCCGGGACCTTGATCATCGCGTTCGGGCGCCCGACCAACCGCCACAGTCTTCGTGCTTCATCCATCGTGGTCTGCGTCTCGTGGGCGAGGTAGGGCGAGACCTCCAGGCTCACGAAGCCGTCCCGCCGCTTCGTCTGCTCATAGACTGGCCGCAGCACATCGGCGGCATCTCGAATGTCTTGGATTGCCAACTGCTCGTAGCGCGACTTGGCGTCCAGATCCCTTTGCTGCTCGAGACGGGTAAGGGCCTCGGCATAGTCGGTACTCCCGATGATCGCCTTCTCGAAGATGGCGGGGTTTGAGGTGATACCCCGGAGCCCATCCTCATCTACTAACCGTTGCAGCTCGCCACTGGTGATAAGGCCTCGCCGGATATAGTCCAACCAAACCGATTGTCCATAATCGAGCAATGCTTGCAAGGGATTCATTGCCTGCTCCTTCACCTGAACGCTGATCGCTGGATGCTGAAGGCTTCATTCAGCAGTCGGCTATCAGCGTTCAGCCGTCCAGTGATCGGTTGGGGTTGGATCATTGATGACGCCTGTGGCTATTGAGGTCATTGTGATCGTCACCCATGGAAAAAGAAAGCGGAATTTTCGTTTCCCCTTGACATCCCTACGAGGGTCAACTTAGCATAGGTTGAATCTCATGGAGTCCTCCTGCGCGGAGGTGAGATGCAGGCTGAGGGGCGGCGATTCGCCATCCAAGCAGATCAATGGCAGGCTGAGGGAATGCGTGCGGCCCTTCAGGGCAAGGTGAGTCCTGAGGGGCCGTGTTATTTCCGGGAGGCCACGAAACATCGGGCAGAAGACCGGCCGCCAGGCAAGGGGAGGAGCGGCATACACAGCGTTCTCAAGACACGACGGCAGCGCTTCGAGCGGGTAATCCAGCAGAACCAGATCCAGTGTTGGCGTCGCGCCGCTTCTGCAAGACAATGACATGGGCCAAAGGAGCAATCAATGAAGGCGAACCCCGGGGATCTTTCCCCTTGGTGGCGGTATTCGCTCGTTATCACGATGATTTTTGGATTAACTGTCTTGGTTTGGCTGGCGGTGCGTACCTATTATTTCGCGCCGCCAATTCCGGACAAGGTGACCGGCCCGGGCGGTGTGATCGTCCTGACGGCCGACGACATCCGAGACGGACAGGAAGTGTTCTTGAAGTACGGCCTGATGGAAAACGGTTCCGTCTGGGGACATGGGGCGTATCTTGGACCGGATTTTTCGGCGGAGTATTTGCACGCATTGGCGGTAGTAGCGGGCCCCGCGTTGAAGCAGAATCACTACGACCCGCAGACCAGGACATTGACATTCACGGAAGCGGAGGCGGCCACGTTCGAGAAGCAGGTGGCGAGGTGGACGGCGTACTTCGCTGAGCCAGCGGGCAGCGTAGGGTTGCCGGCCAAGTACATCACTGACCCGGCGGAGTTGCGACACCTGACCGCTTTCTTCGCGTGGACGGCATGGGCGTCGGTTGCGAATCGACCGGGCAAGTCCTACTCGTACACGAACAACTTTCCGTACGAACCCTTGGCCGGCAATACGCTTACGGCCGATGCGATTCTGTGGAGCGCGCTGAGCTTGATCACACTATTGGCGGGGATCGCGGGGGTGCTGGTCGCGTTCGGCAAGTTTGATTTCCTCGGCTGGAAGGGCCGGAGTGGGCACGTGCACCCCCTGATGTTGCCGGGCGTAGCCACAGAGAGCCAGCGGGCGACGATCAAGTTCTTTGCGACGGTGGCGCTGTTGTTTTTCGCGCAGGTGATCGTCGGCGCCGCGGTTGCGCATTACCGGGCCGATCCCGGCACGTTCTACGGCCTAGATCTGTCGCACGTCGCGCCGAGCCACATCATGCGGACTTGGCATTTGCAGTTGGCGATCTTCTGGATTGTGACCGCGTACGTTGCGGGCGGACTGTTCTTGGCCGCGGGACTGGGCGGCAACGAGCCGCGCGGGCAGGTTCGAGGCATTAACCTGTTGTTTATCGCTCTGCTGGTGGTCGTGGCCGGCAGCTTATTGGGCGAGTGGCTGGGGGTGAATCAGATGCTCGGCTCCCTGTGGTTCTGGCTGGGGCACCAAGGCTGGGAGTACCTGGACTTGGGGCGGGCGTGGCAGGTTATGCTGGTTGTCGGGCTGGTGCTGTGGCTGGTATTATTGGTGCGTGCCATGGCGTCGGCGCGGCAGAACCCGAAACAGCGCCACATCGCATCGCTGTTTCTGTATGCTGCCCTCGCTATCCCGCTCTTCTACCTGCCGGCGATGTTTTTCGGCAGCACAACCCACTTGTCGGTCGTGGACAACTGGCGGTTCTGGATCGTTCACCTCTGGGTCGAAGGATTTCTGGAGTTATTCGTGACGGTGATGGTGGCGCTGATCTTTTTCCAATTGGGCGTCATATCGCACGCGAACGTGGAGCGAGTCATCTATCTCGACGCGATCCTGTACCTCGGTAGCGGCATCATCGGCACCGGACATCATTGGTACTGGACCGGTCAGACGACCATCACGATGGCCCTGTCGGCCGTCTTCTCGGCCATGGAGGTCGTGCCGCTGACGTTGCTGACACTGGATGCGTGGGACTTCATCCAGCTCACCGAGAGCCAGTGTGGCGTGTGTGAGCTGCCGGTGTCGTTGCCGCATAAGTGGACGGTCTACTTCTTGATGGCGGTCGGCTTCTGGAATTTCGTCGGCGCAGGTGTATTTGGTTTCCTCATCAACTTACCGGTCATCAGTTTCTATGAGGTCGGCACGATCCTGACAACGAACCACGGGCATACGGCGATGATGGGGGTGTTCGGGATGCTGGCGTTGGCGCTGATGGTGATTGCATTCCGGCAGGTGCTGGATGACCAGCAGTGGCAGCGCGTGGAGAAACTCGTGCGCGTGTCGTTCTGGGGACTGAACGTCGGCCTGGCGCTGATGGTAATGCTGAACCTCCTCCCCGGCGGTATCGTCCAACTGTGGGACGTATTGACCAACGGCTACTGGCACGCACGCGGCGCAGAGTTTCTCAATCAGCCGTTCGTGCGCCGTCTCGAATGGCTGCGCCTTCCGGGAGATGCTGTGTTCATAGCGCTAGGCGCCGCGCCTATGGCGCTGGCGGCGGTCATGACGTACAGATTTACGCAAGTGAACAAAAGAAGTCAGCCATAAAGAAATTCACGTTCACAATCATCAACAGAAACTCTGAGCTGGAACCGAGAACCTCGGAGGTGCAGACCGCCAAATACTGGTTACAGCGGTCAGCAACTTCGGAACCATTTCACTCAAAGGAGAAGCGAATATGGGCTTCCTGGGCAATCTGTTCGGCAAGAAACAAACGGCAGACACGCAAAGTAATGTGGAATCCGGACAACCAAAACCTGTCGGGCCAAAGGAAGTACAAGGTGTATTTATTCTCACTCTTCAGCCCCTGGGTGACTCATTCAAATTGCATGAACAGATTATTGCCCAGCAACGTTCCAGGGGTTACTCTATTTCTCTGAATTGTATCTCGAAGGCAGGGGTCACTGAAAAGTTGGATGATGAAGAATTTGTTCACGCAAAGATTCGAAAGGAGTTCGCGAAATTGGGCGGCGATGACCTCATAGCAAGGACGGAAGCATTTCCCTGCCAAGCATCGTCCGGTAACTCCGGTAAATACTTCATCATCTTCGACCGCCCCTAGTGTGTGGCTTTGCCGCGCGTGACTCTCATATCATGGGGCGCGTACTCACTAAAGGAGTCTACTTGTTAACCCTGCCAGAAGAGGAGGGAGGATGCGCAACTCGCATCGACGTATCTTAAGCCTTGGCTGTTTCATCCTGCTGCTTGCCGGGTGTGTCTCGGTGGGCGCGGAGTTCCCGACGCCTACTGCGGCGATGATCAGGAACGGGATGACCACGCGAGCTGAGCTGCTCCAGCTCTTCGGCTCCCCGACCCAGGTTGGGATCGAGGATGGGGATCAGACCTGGACGTGGGTCTATGTGAGGGCGGGCGGCATGAGCCGGGCCCTCTCCAAGGAACTGCATGTCAAGCTTACCGAACGGGGGGTCGTCAAGTCGTACTCCTACACCTCGAGTCTGCCGGAGGAGGTTCAGCGGGGAATCCGGTAAGAGCCTCGGGATGAGCGGGTGGGTAGGGAAGGCGCCGCTTGAATGATCTTGACCATGATAGATGGTGGTGGTATAAGCACCAATTAAGGACCATGAGATGAATGCCGTCAGCCTCGTTGTGCAAGCAGGGCTCGTTGCCAAAGGCGTACTGCTCATTTTGCTGAGCTTTTCCCTGATGAGTTGGACGCTGATCTTCATGAAGTTTCGCATATTCCGGCGAGGCCACCAGGAATCGGCACGGTTTCTCCAGATCTTCCGATCGGCAAAAAACCTCTCAGCCGTCTTTGAAGAGTCCAAACGCTTTGCGAAAAGCCCTATTGTGAGTGTCTTTCAGGAAGGGTACCAAGAGCTCAGCCGCCTGGTGAAAGGTAACCAAGGTCCCGCCAACCAATGGCCTGCCGCCCATGAGTCGAAAGCGGCGGCAGCGGACATGCCTATTTACCAGGAGCCGCTCGAACTCGTGAGTCGGACCCTTCAATATGCGCGGATGAAAGAGGTTGCGCAACAGGAGCGCAATCTGATCTTCCTGGCAACGACAGGCAACGTGGCGCCGTTCGTCGGTCTCTTTGGGACGGTGTGGGGGATCATGGATGCCTTCTCAAGCATTGGTCAGGCGGGTTCCGCGAACCTGGGCGCTGTGGCGCCTGGGGTTGCAGAGGCCCTGATTACCACGGCGGCCGGACTGGGGGCGGCCATCCCGGCGGTGATTGCCTATAACTACTTCTTGAATCGGGTCAGAAGGCAGGCGACGGAGATGGAGCTGTTCGGCCTGGAGTTTCTCACCTTGGCCGAACGGATTCTGGCGAGGAGCCGCTGACGGCGATGGTTTCATCGGGTACAGGTTCTGGTGAGCGACCCGGGGGCAGTGCGCTCTCCGAGATCAACGTCACGCCGTTTGTCGATGTGGTCTTGGTCCTCCTTGTCATCTTCCTCATTACGGCGCCGATGATGCTCAGGGGGATCGATGTCAAGGTACCCAAGACCGAGGCCAAGAATGTCGGGCCTGAGGAGCGGCTGATGCTGACGGTCACCAAGGAGAAGGCCGTCTACCTGGATGATCAGCCCATCACCCTTGCCCGGCTCGAGGGGATCCTTGTCGGGCTTCGACAGCGCAATGCAAAGGCTGCCGTATTCCTTCGGGCGGATGAAGGGGTGGCCTACGGCGTTGTCGTGAAGGTCATGGATGCGGTGAAGAAGGCCGGCATTGAACGGTTAGGGATGGTGACCGAACCGATTCCTCCTGTGGCGAAGGGACGGTAGCGTGGCTGTGGGAGCGATCGGACGGCGTCTTCCTGTGCCGGAAGTGTCGTCCTCGTGTGGCCTCTCGCTTTTGCTCCATGGACTTCTGGTGGTCGCGGTGGTGTATGTCCCACAGTGGCTTCACGGTACGTCATTCAAGGTACCGGTCAGTTACGAAGTGACGCTTGCGTCCCTACAGGAGACAGGCAAGGCGCAGAAGCCTGGTCCTCCTCTGCGGGTGGGGCAGAAGGTCGCGACCCCAACGGCGAAAGCGGCCGCCCAGCCACGGGATCTTCTCACGCTTCCATCGCGTCCCAAGCCGAGTGTTCCGGGGCCAGCAGTCCGACCTCACGCTGCCTCGACGCGGACCGAGGAGATGACCCTGCCAGGCAGGCACCGGCTATCCGAGCGCCAGCCTGTTGCGCCTGCAGTGGCAGCACCCCCTGCTCCCCCAAAGATCGTTGCCCCACAGGTGACTTCTGCCCCTGCCATCTCCCAGTCTGTGATGACGCCGTCAGTCAGTGATTTTGCAAAAGCGGGAGTGGGCCAGGGTCTCGGTGTGGCTACGGAAACCGGGGTGACGGTAGGGAGCACCGATCCGGCGCTGGCCTATTACTTCGTCCTGATCCAAGATAAAATCACTGGTAACTGGACGCCGCCAAAGATGAGCCCCGGTATGACGGCCAGCGTGAGTGTCTCTTTGAAAATCCTTCGTTCCGGGCAGGTTCGTAACTTGACTGTCGGGACGTCCTCTGGAGACCGCCTGCTTGACGACTCGGCCGTTCGTGCCGTCAGCCTCTCGAGCCCGCTGCCACCGCTGCCTCCATTGTTTAAGGCTGAGGCGCTTTCGCTTGAGCTGCGTTTCACATTTGTGGGAGAGAAGAGCTGATGCGATCGTACCGTTGCGTGCGCTTCGGTAGCGCGCTTTTTGTCTTCGGTCTATTTGTTGTTGTAACAATGCTTTCGCTGTCGGTTGCCTCCGCAGAGGAAAAATATACTGTCGATATTGTCAGAAAGGAGGCGCAGAAGATTGTCATTGCGGTCGTCGGCTTCCCGCGGCTGAAGATCGGCTCCAAGGCGGAGGATCTCGGCACACAGGCGGGCGCCATCCTGACCGACGATCTGAAGAGTGCGGGGATCTTCGATATCATTGATCCGTCGTTCCTCCCGGTCGAGGCCACCCAGGTCGAGTTTGGGCAGGAGAAGGGGTTATTACCGGCACTGAACTCCCTGAAGGTCCAAGCCGTGGTGGTTGGAAGGCTTTCGTCTCGCGGCGGCGAGTTGGTCTTGGAGGGTCAGCTCTTTGAAGTGACGAAAGGCGAGATGCTTTCCGGGAAACGATACGTTGGGGATCCTCGGACCTTACGGACGATGGTACATCGTCTGGCAGACGAGATCGTCTTCCGGCTGACGGGAGAAAAGGGGATCGCTTCCTCGCGGATCGCGTATGTCTCCTCCGTGAACGGCGCCAAAGAGATCTATGTCATGGACTATGATGCATATAATCCCCTCCTTATCACCGGTAATCACTCCATCAACCTGTCCCCGCGGTGGTCTCCTGATGGCAAGAAGATCGCCTATACCTCCTATCGGGATCGGAACCCGGACCTGTTCGTG
>NZ_JAQUOY010000049.1 GCF_028716865.1 Candidatus Methylomirabilis sp.
AGGCGGTCGATTTCAAGGACGCCAAGAGGCTCAGGAACTTCATTACGGATCGAGGGAAGATCATTCCGCGCCGGATTTCCGGTAACTGCGCGAGCCATCAGCGCCAGTTGGGCGGAGCTATCAAGATGGCTCGCAGCATCGCATTACTCCCCTTTGCTGCCGATCTACTCTGAGCGGGAGAGGGGTGGCAAGTCGCGGCGACGGTGCCCGCGCAACACACTCGATGCCTGTGGTGAGCCCAGTCGAACCAAAAGAGGGATTGGTCAAGACGTTGATACAGGGCGCTGCCCTCTGCCTCGCATCCCTCACGCTTGCGCTGGCCGGCGGAATGATCCCGATTCCCGGAATATTTTTCGGTCTGCTGACACCCCTACCGCTTATTCTCCTGTCTGTGAGACACGGCCGAGTCGCCGCCCTGCTTGGAGTGCTTGCCGTGGGAACCTGCCTTGCCGGCCTCCTGGGTTCAGGGCACGCCTGGGTGTTTTACATTGAATTCGGCCTGCCCGCGATTGTGTTGGCGGAGGCTATCCGCCGTCAGTGGGCCCCGGAGGTATCGGTCGCCGCAGGGAGTCTGGCCGTCATCGTGGGCGGCTTGGCCGGTCTCTTCATCCTGGCTTGGGGCGCAGGCGGGTCGATGCTGGATCTCCTGAAGTATCGCCTAGACATCGCCGTACGAGAGGCGATGGAGTTGTACAGCAAGGTTGGCGTGTCTCCAGACGAGGTAGGACCGCTGTTCGGGTCTGTCGAGGAGGTGCGAGGTTTTCTGCTCACAACCTCACCAGGCCTCTTCATGGCGGCGGCGCTGCTCAGTACCTCGGCCAACTTCTTTCTGGCGAGGAGGGGATCGGCTGATAATGCTGCGCCCGGTAGTTCGAAGCCAGGGTTTGCCTGGAGAATGCCGGACTTGCTGGTGTGGGTATTCATCGGATCAGCTGTCTTGTTGCTGAGTGGCCTGCCGATCGCGAAAGAGATCGGTTTCAACGGGCTACTCGTCATGATGACGCTGTATTTTCTGCAGGGTCTGGCGATTGCCACGTTCTGGTTCCGTCGACTCGGACTTTCGCCATTGGTGGGGATGTTGGGTGTCGTACTGTTGCTTCTTCAACCCCTGCTGTTGTTCCTCTTGGCATTAGTCGGGCTATTCGATATCTGGGTCGTTTTTCGCCGACATTCGCTTCCGAGGCCCCCTGGCGCGTAGAGCGCTGGAGGTGAGGTCGTACGGAGGAGGTAACGCACTGATGAAGATCGTTCTCTTGGAACGGGTAGAAAAGGTAGGCTCTGCTGGTGACCAGGTCGAGGTGGCGGATGGCTTCGCGCGGAATTTCCTGATCCCGGCGCGCAAGGCGGTGGCGGCAACGTCCGCGAACATCAAGTCGCTGGATCATCTGCTTCGACGGAGCACAGAGCGCGAGGCGAGGCTTCGTGGTACGGCGGAGACGATGGCGGGTCGAATCACAGAGATCCATTGCGTCATCGCGCGCCGGGCGGGCGAGCAGGATCGGCTTTTCGGCGCCGTCACCAACCAGGACATCTGCGCTGCTTTGACGATTCAGGGACTTGAGGTAGATCGGAGAAAGATCCTTCTGCAGGAGCCGATCAAGACGCTCGGCAATTACACCGTGCCCATCCGCTTACACCCAGAGGTCGTTGCTGAACTTCGGCTCACGGTAGAGCGCGCAGAGGGCTAAGTCGGTGGGCCAACGAATGATGCGGGAGTTAACCGTGGATCGGCGTGAGGGAACTGCAGAGCGAGTTCCTCCGCAGAACCTAGAGGCCGAGATGTCGGTCCTTGGGGCGGTCCTGCAGAGTAACGAGGCCTTCCTGAAGTGTCTTGAGCTGCTACGGCCGGAGCAGTTCTATCGCGACGCACATCGCAAGATCTTCGCTGCAGCCTCCGGACTGTTCGGACGGGGCGAGCCGGTTGATCTCATCACCATTACCAATGAGCTTCGCCGCCGCGGCGAACTCGACGAGGTGGGCTCCGCGGCGTTCCTTGCCTCACTGGTGGATGCCGTCCCCACGGGAGCGAATGTCGCCTACCATGCGCGGATCGTTCGGGATAAGGCGCTTCTGCGCCAGTTGATCGCCGTGGCTACCGACATCGTCGGGCTCGGCTTCGCGGATCAGGAGGAGGCGGATCAGATACTTGAACGGGCCGAGCAGCAGATATTCGAGCTGGCTGAGGATCGGGTGCGGCGTGCCTTTCTCCCGTTAAAGTCGATTCTGAAGGATACCTTTGAACAGGTGGAGAAACTATTTGACCGCAGGACGCAGGTCACCGGAGTGCCCACCGGATTTGAAGATCTCGACATGAAAACTGCCGGCTTTCAGCCGTCAGAACTGATTATCATTGCCGGCCGCCCCTCGATGGGCAAAACGAGTTTTGCTCTCAATATCGCGAGAAACGCCGCCATCGAGGAACGGATACCGGTTGGGATCTTCAGCCTGGAGATGTCGAAGGAACAGGTCGTTCAGCGACTGCTCTCCTCCGAGGCCGAGGTCGACTCCAACAGGATCAGAACAGGATGGCTGCGTGAGAGCGACTGGCCGAAGCTGACCAACGCGGCCGGCCAGCTCTCAGAGGCGCCCATCTTCATCGATGACTCAGCCGCTATTTCTGCTATCGAGCTGCGGGCGAAGGCGCGGAGGCTGAAAGCCGAGCAGAACATCGGGATGGTGGTGATTGACTACCTCCAGCTTATCTCGGGTCGTTCCCGGTCCGAGAACCGCCAGCAGGAGGTCTCAGAGATCTGCCGGAGCCTGAAGGCCATGGCCAAGGAGTTGAAGGTTCCGGTGGTGGCACTGTCGCAACTTGCGCGGCGAACAGAGGAGCGGGAGCGTCCGCAGCTATCGGACCTTCGGGAATCCGGGGCCATTGAACAGGACTCGGATGTCGTGATCTTCCTGTACAGGCCTGGCTACTATCAGGTCAGAAAGGTCGGGACACCCGATCCGGAGCGGGACACCAAGACCGAGATCATCATCGCCAAGCAACGGAACGGCCCGACCGGGACCGTGGAGATGGCCTTCCTCAGGGAGTACGTCAAATTCGGCTCTCTCGACCTCATCCATCAAGAGCCTGATGAGGTGGAGGAGGCGTGACGGGCCGCACGGGCTGGTCGTATGGCGGAAGCGACGACTCTTCGGCGTTCGGCCGAAAGTATTCGTTTTCCAAGTGTTCCCATACGCAATCAGCCAGAGACGAAAGGCTTTCCTGCCGCCGATAAGAGACCGCCGATGGCTAAGAGTCTGAGCCATTACCTCTGCCAGAGCTGCGGTTATCAGACCGCTCGATGGATGGGTCGCTGCCCCGACTGCGGAGAGTGGGGAAGCCTGCTGGAGGAGCGCGCCACGACCGAGCGGCATCGCGGCCATCGCAACGCCGCGCCCTCGGTTCCACGCCTTGCGACACCGATCACCGCCGTGGATATCAGGGCACTCCACCGAGTGAGCACCGGTCTGGCAGAACTGGATCGGGTGCTGGGGGGTGGGATCGTTCCTGGTTCGTTCGTACTCTTGAGCGGTGATCCGGGGATCGGGAAGTCGACCCTGCTCCTTCAGGCATCAATGCAGATCGCGAAGGAAGAAGGGCTGGTGCTGTATGTCTCTGGCGAGGAATCGCTCCAACAGACCCGATCCAGGGCGAATAGATTAGGCCCGCTCTCCGATCGCCTCCTGCTCCTCGCTGAGACCTCCCTCCAGACGATTCTGGATCAGACCGACCGAATCCGACCAACCATTCTGGTGATCGATTCCATCCAGACCATTGCCTCGGAAGAATTAGAATCCCCCCCAGGCAGTTTCAGCCAGGTTCGCGAAGCTGCCGTTCGGCTGATGGCGCTGGCCAAGGAGCAGGGGATCAGTACCATTATCATCGGTCATATCACGAAGGAAGGGGCCATCGCCGGTCCGAAGGCAATGGAGCACCTGGTAGATGCGGTGGTGTTCATGGAAGGGGAGGGGCATCAGATCCATCGTCTGCTACGAGTCGTGAAGAATCGTTTTGGCCCAACCCCAGAGGTTGGCGTGCTCGAGATGACGGCAGCCGGACTGCAAGAGCTTGCAAACCCGTCGGCAGTCTTCCTCTCTCAGCGTCCCTCTGGGGCGCCCGGCTCGGTTGTCATTCCGACCATGGAGGGAAGCCGACCTCTTCTCGTGGAGCTACAGGCGTTGGTGGCGGTACCGAGCGCCCCAATTCCCAGACGAGTGTTCAATGGAGTGGACAGCAACCGAGGCGTCCTGCTGCTGGCTGTGCTGGAAAAGCGGCTCGGCCTGCCGCTCAGCGCATGCGATGTTTACGTCAATGTCGTCGGGGGTGTCAGGGTGGGAGAGACCGCTGCCGATCTTGGCGTCGCCGCAGCGGTCCTCTCGAGCGCCAGGAACCTTCTTCTCGATCCTGGGCTCTGCGTGTTCGGCGAGATCGGTCTGGCAGGCGAGGTGCGAGCGGTGCCGATGGCGGAGCGACGGCTTGAGGAGGCCGCCCGCCTGGGGTTGTCCCATTGTCTGATGCCCAGACACAACCTCAATCGGACCCAGCCCGACTTTTCCTCTTTACGGGTGAGTGGACTACACACCCTGGAGGAGTTGACGGAGAAGCTGGAGACACGGTAGGCAGCAGAATCTTTTGACTAGCCAGAGAATCACTGCTATAATTCATAGTTAATAATGTATCGCACTGGGACAAAAGTGGTCTACCCCACCCATGGAGTCGGGTGGATTGAAGCCATCGAAAAAAAAGAGGTTGCAGGTGGACTGCAGCCTTTCTACGTCGTTCGTATCATCGGGAACGGAATGACTATTCTGGTTCCCACCAAGAACGCCCAACGGGTCGGTCTTCGAGAGGTCATTGAACCATCGGAAATCCCAAAGGTTCTTGCCATTTTGAAGAAGAATGACCTGGAAATCAGTTCGAATTGGAACCGCCGGTTTAAGGATAACTTGGAGCGGATCAGGACAGGATCGCTCTTTGAGGTTGCGCTGGTCCTCCGAAAGTTGGTTGTACTTCAGAAGGAACGGAGCTTGTCGTTCGGCGAGAAGACGATGCTGGAGAATGTCAGAAGGTTGATCGTCAGTGAGATTTCGCATGCCTCCGGGATTGACCAGGAGAGAGCAAGTGCGCTCGTTGAACAGGCGGTGGATCACCACAGATGATGGCCCCGTGAGGCCATCGAAGCTTATGAGAGGGGGTGATCGATTTGAATAACTATCGGGTTGGTCTCCCGATGATTGTTGGAGGGGCGATCATCGGATTCTATCTGGCCTTTCAGCAGGCTGGCGCAGGTCCTTACCAGTGGCTGCTTGCGCTGGCCGGCATCCTTCTGGGGGCCTCGTGCGGCGTTGTTGTGATGGTCCTTCAGCGCAAGTTTCATCAGGCTTCCCTGCAAGTCATTGTCAGCGGAATCATCGGGTTTGTCGTGGGCCTCGGGTTGTCCGAACTCTTATTTAGCGCTATCTCCGGCTTTCAGAACTTCATTCCTTCTTACATCTATATGACGATGCGGATCATTATCACCATCGGGGCTGCATACCTTGGGGCTGCCATCGCGATCGAGAAGAGCCCTGGGTTCAGCATGTCGAATCTGGTTCGGCTTTTCAGGGAAAAGGAAAAGCCGCGAGGCAAGAGTTGCAAAATTCTTGATACCTCGGTGATCATTGATGGCCGCATTGCTGATATCTGCGAGACGGGATTTGTTGAGGGGACGCTTCTCATTCCTCAGTTCGTCTTGCGGGAGTTGCAGCAGGTTGCCGACTCATCGGATCCGCTGAAACGAAACCGTGGCCGTCGAGGGCTGGA
>NZ_JAQUOY010000050.1 GCF_028716865.1 Candidatus Methylomirabilis sp.
AGATCATATCTCCCCCCACCCCGAGCCAGTGTTGCATGGCCCGTATGAACCGGATCGGACAGGTGCAGGTGGAGGACGACAGAAAGTTTTACTACAAGCGATGTTCGCGCTGCGGCTTTACGGTCCGGGAGTTCATGTCAGCGATTGACATTGAGCGCCTGCTGGGCTTGGGAGTGTCGGACTGGGATCACACAGAGGCTTGGCTTGACCGGATCCAGCACGAGGTCGAGACTGAAAGAGCCGCCTGACCTGTCTGCCGACAGGCAGGCCGGTGAGTTCGTTAGAGAGGGTGCAACAGTAAGAGATGGTTACGAAACAAGCGGTGCTTGAGGCGCTTGCCAAGATCCAGGATCCGGACCTCCATCGCGACATCGTCTCGCTTGGCTTCATCAGGGACGTGCAGATCAATGGCGGAAAGGTGAGCTTCATCATTGAACTGACGACCCCCGCTTGCCCGGTCCGAAAGCAGATGGAAGAGGGCGCCCGGCAGGTCGTGGCCGCTCTCCCGGGTGTGGAGCAGGTAGAGGTCACTATGACCTCTCGTGTTACCACCTCACGCGAGCCTCAGCCTTCGTACTTGCCGGGGGTGCTCAATACGGTGGCTGTCGCGAGCGGCAAAGGGGGGGTCGGCAAATCAACGGTGGCGGCAAACCTGGCCGTTGCCTTGATGCAGACAGGTGCCAAGGTCGGGCTCATGGATGCGGACGTCTACGGTCCGTGCATTCCGAAACTCATGGGCGGCGGTGGCGCATTGCAGCAGACGGAAGCCGGGAAGATGATTCCACCCCTGATGCATGGGGTGAAGATCATGTCCATGGGGTTCTTCCTGCCAACAAATGAGGCGGTGGTCTGGCGGGGTCCGATGCTGCACAAGATGGTCCAGGAATTCCTGGGCCACGTCGAGTGGGGGGAACTGGACTACCTGGTGATCGATCTGCCGCCAGGGACGGGCGATATCCAACTGAGCCTGTGCCAAACGATTCCGCTCACAGGCGCCGTGATCGTTTCTACCCCCCAGGATGTGGCGCTGGAGGTCGCTTCCAAGGCTATCCTGATGTTTGAGAAGCTCAAGACCCCGATCTTGGGGATTGTCGAGAATATGAGCTACTATGCCTGTTCGCAGTGCGGCCACCGAGATGAGATCTTCGGGCATGGCGGGGCGCGTGCGGCGAGCGAGAAGGCAGCGATCCCGTTTCTTGGCGAGATTCCGCTCGATCCATATATCCGTCGCAGTAGTGACGAGGGGAGACCAGTGGCCATGGAGTCGGCTGACTCGCCCGTGGCGAAAGCCTTTTACGAGGTGGCGGGCTGTTTGGCCGCCAGGATCAGCATCGCCAATGCGGCTACTGATGCGCCCCGGAGGCCACCGGTAGTGACGATGCGGTAGGGCGCGGCGCGCAAAATGTGTGGAAAAAAGAGGTCGATGGCGCTAGGATAAAGTGTTATGGTTGGGTACGCCCACCGTCCCAAGTACCGGGACCGGGTGAACAGGCCCCCCGTTGCGTGAGGTTCAGAAAGAGTGGAAGAAGGTGAGGTCATGAGCAGCAGCTCGAAGGCGATCGAGGCCCTGGCTAACCAGGAATATAAGTACGGGTTTGTGACGGAGATCGAAGAGGAGGCCGTTCCTCACGGACTGAATGAGGATACCATTCGTCTCATCTCCGCCAAGAAAAATGAGCCCGACTGGATGCTGCAGTGGCGCCTGAAGGCCTACCGGCATTGGGCGAAGCTGGAAAAGTCAGAGGCAGAGCCGAAGTGGGCCAACGTCAAGTATCCGCCCATCGACTACCAGGCCATCCGGTACTACGCGGCCCCCAAGCAGCAGACGGCAGTACCGACGAGCCTCGATGAGGTTGATCCGAAACTGCTGGAGACGTTCGAGAAGCTGGGCATTCCCCTGTCGGAGCGAAAGCGGCTCAGCGGCATCGCGGTCGATGCGGTGTTTGACAGCGTCTCGGTGGCCACGACCTTCAAGGGGAAGCTCGGCGAGCTCGGGATCATCTTCTGTTCCTTTTCCGAGGCGGTGCAGAACCACCCGGACCTGGTCAGAAAGTACCTGGGGTCGGTGGTGCCCTACACCGATAACTTCTTCGCCACGCTGAACTCCGCCGTCTTCAGCGACGGGTCGTTCTGTTATATCCCGAAGGGCGTGCGCTGCCCGATGGAGCTTTCAACCTACTTCCGGATCAACGCCGCTCAGACGGGCCAGTTCGAACGGACCCTGATCATTGCCGATGAGGGCGCCTATGTGAGCTATCTGGAGGGGTGCACCGCCCCGATGCGGGACGAGAACCAGTTACATGCGGCGGTCGTGGAGCTGATCGCCCACGACGACGCCCAGATAAAGTACTCGACGGTCCAGAACTGGTACCCGGGCGACAAGGAAGGCAAGGGCGGCATCTACAACTTTGTCACCAAGCGGGGTAAGTGCCAGGGCAAGCGCGCCAAGATCTCCTGGACGCAGGTAGAGACCGGTTCGGCGATCACCTGGAAGTACCCGAGCTGCATCCTGCAGGGTGATGACTCGACCGGAGAGTTCTACTCGGTCGCGCTGACCAACCATTACCAGCAGGCGGACACCGGCACCAAGATGATCCATATCGGTAAGCACACCAGAAGCACCATCATCTCGAAGGGAATCTCCGCCGGCCACGGACAAAACAGTTATCGTGGACTGGTCAAGATCATGAAGGGGGCGACCGGCGCCCGGAACTACTCGCAGTGCGACTCCTTGCTGCTCGGCGATCAGTGCGGCGCGCATACCTTCCCGTACCTCGAGGTGACGAATAACTCCTCGCAACTCGAGCACGAGGCGTCAACGTCCAAGATCGGCGAGGATCAGCTCTTCTATTGTAAGCAGCGCGGGATCTCGGCCGAAGATGCCGTCAATCTGATCGTCAACGGGTTTTGCAAGACGGTCCTGCGCGAGCTGCCGATGGAGTTCGCCGTGGAAGCCCAGAAGCTGCTGGGTGTGAGCCTTGAGGGAAGCGTTGGATAATTCGGGGAGAGGTATGCTGGAAATCAAAAACCTGCACGCGCAAGTCGGCGACAACGAGATTCTGCGTGGCATCGATCTTGTGGTTAAGGCAGGTGAAGTCCACGCCATCATGGGTCCGAACGGTTCGGGCAAGAGCACCTTGGCCCATCTGCTTGCCGGTCGAGACACCTGCAAGGTCATGGCAGGCGAGGTGATCTATGAGGGGAAGGACCTGCTCCGGATGCCTCCGGAAGAGCGTGCTCGCGAGGGGCTCTTCCTGGGCTTCCAATACCCGGTCGAGATCCCCGGGGTGAGCACCAGCTACTTCCTGAAGGCGGCAGTGAATGCCACACGAAAACACCGCGGCCTCGAAGAGCTGGATGCCATCGACTTTCTCAGCCTGATCAAGGAAAAGATGAAACTTGTCGAGCTGGACCAGAGTCTCTTGAATCGTCCGCTCAACGAAGGCTTCTCCGGCGGGGAGAAGAAACGAAACGAGATTTTCCAGATGGCCGTGCTCGAACCCAAGCTGGCGATCCTGGACGAGACCGACTCCGGCCTGGACATTGATGCGTTACGGATCGTGGCGAACGGCATCGATGCGCTCAGGAGCCCGGACCGCGCCATGATCCTGATCACCCATTACCAACGGCTGCTGAACTACGTGACTCCCGACTTCGTTCACGTCCTCTCTGAGGGGCGGATTGTCAAGTCGGGGGGGCGGGCGCTGGCCCTCGAGCTCGAGGCGAAAGGGTACGACTGGATCAAAGCGGAAGCCGAGATCGCCCAGCAGACGATCGTGTAGGAGGCAGCGACGGCGTGATGCTTCAAGTTGCAGAAGAGCTGGACAGCTATCGGGTAGACTTCGAGCGGATCAACAGGGATAGCGCGGACGGGCGGCCTCAGTGGTTCAACCTTATTCGCACGGCAGCGTTCGGCCGGTTCGCCGAACTGGGGTTTCCCACGACTCGGCTCGAGGATTGGAAGTACACCAACGTCGCCCCGATCGCCAAGACCCCGTTCACGCGCGCTGGACAGGCGTGGGGGATGCGGCCGGCCGAATCCCTCGAACTTTTTGGCTTCGAGGAAGTGGCGTGCGCCCAGCTTGTCTTCGTGAACGGGCGGTACGCATCCGATCTGTCATCGCTTGAGAAGCTTCCAGAAGGTGTCGTGGTGAGCAGCCTGGCAACGGTTCTCGCCTGCAACCCGGCATCGGTCGAGGGACACCTGGCTCAGCACGCCGGTTACCACGATCAGGCGTTCGTGGCCCTCAATACCGCCTTCATGGAAGATGGGGCGTTCGTATCCATCCCGAAGGACACGATCGTTGAGGCGCCCATCCACCTGCTGTTTATCTCCTCCGCGCCCTTCGGCTCGGTTCCGGTGTCGTACCCCAGGAACCTGATCGTGGTCGGATCTCACAGCCAGGTCCGGATCGTCGAGAGCTACGTGGGCCTGAAACATGACATCTATTTTACTGATGTGGTCACCGAAATCGTCGGCGGCGAGAACGCAGTGATCGACTATTATAAGGTGCAGCGGGAAAGCGAGGAGGCCTTCCACGTGGCAACGGTGCAGGCACAGCTTAGCCGCAGCAGTACGTTCTCGTCCCACACCATTGACCTTGGTGGCGCCCTCGTCCGGAACAATCTGGACGTGGCGCTTAACGGGGAAGGGGCTGAGTGTTTCCTCAATGGCCTCTATATGGTGACGGGGCGGCAGCACGTGGATAACCACACGCGGATCGATCACGCCCAGCCACATTGCAGCAGCCGTCAGCTCTATAAGGGTATCCTCGATGGGAAGGCGAGGGGGGTCTTCAACGGCAAGATCGTTGTGCATAAGGCCGCCGAGAAAACTGATGCCAAACAGGTCAACAAGAACCTCCTGCTGTCCGAGGATGCTGTGATCGACAGCAAGCCGCAGTTAGAGATCTTCAACAATGACGTGAAATGCACCCATGGTACGACCATCGGCCAGCATGACCAGGAAGCGATGTTTTATCTGCGTTCTCGCGGCGTCGATCTTGCGGCTGCCGGGAGTCTGCTGACCTA
>NZ_JAQUOY010000051.1 GCF_028716865.1 Candidatus Methylomirabilis sp.
GCCTCAGCGATCTATCACGCGGCTGCAGTTCCTCAGATCACGCCATCCAGCACCGACCCGCGACTCACAGAGCAAAGGTTCATGAACCTCTTTCGCACATGTGGGCGGGACGATCAGCAGGGACGGGTGGCGGCAGAGTTCGTCCTTGACACACTTCATCCACGCCGTGTGGCTATCCTGCATGATCAGACGCCATATGGTCAGGCGCTTGCGAAGACGTTCGAACGATGGATGGTGCATGAGCGGCGCGGTCTCAGCGTAACCAGCATCGCGCTTTCGTCAGACAGAAAGGATCTTGGTTCAGCGATCGAACAGATCAAGGCGAAGGAGCCGGACCTGGTGTATTTCGGGGGGCTCTATCGTGAGGGCGGTTTGCTAGCAAGGAGACTCCGGGAGCAGGGGATCAAGGCTACCCTTGTCAGCGGGGATGGGATGGTCGGAGCGGAGTTCGTTAACCTTGCAGGAGAGACTGCGGCCATCGGAACCTATTTGACCTTTGCGCCAGACCCCATGCTGCTGCCATCGGCTGAGGCCGCCATCAAGCGCTTTCAGGATCGGTACGGTGCTATCGGCCCATACACACTGTACGCCTACGACGCAGCGGGCGCCCTTTTTACGGCCATTGCCCGTACCAAGCCAACGGCTCAATCGCGGCCCCATTTACTTCAAGTCTCGCAGACCTTACATCGGATGACCTATATGGGCGCTCTCGGCCGGCTCCGGTGGGACCAGAAGGGAGATCTGGTCAAGCCACCTTACGTAATCTACCAGGTAAAGAAAGGGGGCAGCTTTCAAGGATGGTTCGAACAGGTGACCGACCAAACGCCCAAGCGCTAAGGCGTATCGTCTCGCCTCAGGTCCCGTCGGCTTCCGCGATGGCCCGAGCCGTCTCGGTTCTCCGCAACGGCGGCCTGGTGGCGTTCCCCACCGACACTCTGTACGCCCTCGGAGCCGACGCCTCGAACCCGCTTGCAGTCAGGCGCGTCTTTGCCGCGAAGGGCCGCAGCCTGAGGAGTCCTATCCCACTGCTGGTAGCCGATCTCACGATGGCGATCCAATTGATCGGTGAACTGCCAGAGGCAGCCGTTCGGCTTGCCGAGCGCTACTGGCCTGGCCCGCTGACCCTCGTGCTGCGGGCTCCTCGCGGGATCTGCGCGCTGCTTACCGCCGGGACCGGTCGGATCGGCCTCAGGGTCCCCGATTCCGCCGTTGCGCTTACCCTGATCGGGCAGTTCGGCAGCCCAGTGACCGGGACAAGCGCGAACCGTTCGGGCGGCAAAGAGCCCCTGGACGCTCAAGAGGTGCGGCGCCAGCTTGGAGATCAGGTGGACCTGATTCTGGATGGGGGTCCTGTAGCCGGTGGGAGTCCGTCAACCGTCGTGGACGTCAGTGTAAGCCCCCCCGTCATTGTGAGGCAGGGTCCTGTCCGGCAAGAGGAGATCCTCAGCCTGCTGAGACTCTAAGGCGTACCTACCGAAAAGCAGATCAAGCGTCAGAGCGAAGCCTCCTGAAAGCCTTTGGAAAGTCCACGAAAGTATGCTAAAAATAAAGTGTTATAAAGGCTATGGGAGATTGGCAGAATAGATCAGCAACGATAGGCACGAGAGCAATGGGGATCGAGCCGATTATTGAACGGGTTCGCGCAGCATCACCCGACGCGGATGTGACCCTGCTGCAACGGGCCTACGACTTTGCCGCCAGAGTGCATAAAGGCCAGGAGCGGATTTCGGGAGAGCCATACCTGTCGCACCCGATAGCCGTGGCTGAGATTGTGGCGAATCTTAAGATGGATGTGGCAAGCATCGCCGCCGCCCTCCTGCACGATGTGGTCGAGGATACGCATGCCTCTTTAGAGGAGGTCAAAGAGGCCTTTGGCGACGAGATCGGCAATCTCGTGGACGGCCTCACGAAAATCAGTAAGCTCCCCTTCGGCAGCCGTATCGAGCATCAGGCCGAGAGCCTTCGGAAAATGGTGCTGGCAATGTCGAAGGATATCCGGGTCATCCTGATCAAGCTGGCTGATCGGCTCCACAATATGCGAACCCTTGAACCGCTTCGGGAGGAGAAACGTCGGCTGATTGCCAGAGAGACCCTCGACATCTACGCCCCCATCGCGCACCGTCTTGGAATCTACTGGATGAAGGCCGAGTTTGAAGACCTCGCTCTCCGCTACCTCGAACGCGACATCTACCAGGACTTGGCAGCACGAATCGCGAAGAAACGACGGGAGCGCGAGAAGGATATCAACGAGGCCATTGGGATCCTTCAGCAGAAGCTCACTGAGGTCGGCATACGGACCCAGATCATAGGACGGCCCAAACATTTCTATAGCATTTACAAGAAGATGCGCGATCAACAGAAGGAGTTCGATGAGATCTATGATCTGACGGCGGTCCGGGTAATTACCGAATCGGTCAAGGACTGCTATGGCTCGCTGGGCGTGATCCACTCCCTGTGGAAGCCGATCCCCGGTCGGTTCAAGGATTTCATCGCGATGCCGAAGTCGAACATGTATCAATCCCTGCACACCACAGTGATCGGCCCGGTCGGCGAACCCGTAGAGATACAAATTCGAACCCATGAGATGCACAAAACGGCAGAGGAGGGGATTGCGGCCCATTGGGTGTACAAGGAGGGGAAGGCGGCGCTTGACCCGGCGGACAAAGGGTTTGCCTGGATTCGACAACTCCTGGAGTGGCAGCGTGATCTGAAAGACAGCCGGGAGTTCCTGGAGACGGTAAAGGTTGATCTGTTCCCTGAAGAAGTTTACGTGTTTACGCCGAAAGGGGATGTGAAGAACTTTCCAAAAGGGGCGTGTCCGATCGACTTTGCGTTTGGCGTCCACAGCGATATCGGCCTTACCTGCACTGGAGCCAAAGCGAATGGCCGCCTGGTCCCCCTGCGATACGAACTGCAGCATGGCGACATTATCGAGATCCTGACCGATGCAAAACACCATCCAAGCCGTGACTGGCTGAAACTCGTCAAAACCTCGCGGGCGCGAGGACGGATCAAGCAATGGATAAAAAACGAAGAGAAGGTCAGGAGTATCAGTCTCGGGAAGGACTTGCTGGAGAAGGAGCTTCGGAGACTCGGCAAGAGCCCTTCTCAGATTCTTAAGGCGGATGCGGTCGGGAAGGTCCTCGCCGGCCATGGTTATGCCAGCCCGGACGAGTTTTATGCTACCGTCGGTTACGGCAAGCTCTCCCCACGACAGGCCATCGCAAAGCTCTTACCCGCAGATGAGCTGCCGCATGAAGGAGAGGTCAAGCCGGAGCGAAAGATTCGCCAGCAGCCGGATGAGGGCGTGACCCTTCTGGGAGCACACGATTTTCTCGTTCGGTTCGCCAGATGTTGCAGTCCGCTCCCCGGTGATGAGATCGTCGGATTCATTACTCGCGGGCGCGGAGTTTCGGTTCACAGCAGGGACTGCTCGAATATAGACCAGCTCTTATACGACCCGGATCGAAAGATCAACGTCTCCTGGGATGCGGCACCGAAGATCGCCCACCAGGTCAAGATCCGCGTGATGATCGGGGAGGACCGACCCGGGATTCTGGCTGCGATCAGCTTGGCGATCTCCGCGAGTAAGATTAATATTGCTCAGGCTGATATACGCGTGACGGAGGACCGGAAGGGATTGAACACCTTTACGCTTGAGGTGTCCGACCTGAAGCAGCTTCAGTCAGCGATGGGAGCGATTCGCCAGATCAACGGGGTGATGGGAGTAGAGCGTCTTCGCGGCTAACGCACGGACCGCACCCTCTCATCCGGTCTTCTGGACGAGTCCGGATCGCAGGCAGCGTGTGCAGAGCGCGATGTGACGTCGGGTCCCATTCATGACAACGTGATGGCGCGAAATGTTAATCTGCTGGCGGCGTTTGCTGACGTTGTGAGCATGGCTGACCTGACTGCTTACTCGCGGACCACGTCCGCATATCTCGCACTGGCTGGGATGTGTGGATGGCATGGCAGTACCTCCGATGGTTAATGGCTATCGAATGATCGTGCCCGACGAGGTGCAATTATAAGGTGGTAACTGAGTAAAATCAAGCGCAGAAGTAAATATTTGTTCAGGTACACTTTATGAGGGTGATCGGCGGTCTCGCCAGAGGGCGACGGATTCTGGCTCCTCGCGGAAGAATGACGAGGCCAACCTCGGACTATCTGCGTGAGGTTCTGTTCAATCTTCTGACACAACAGGTGGAGGGCAGGATCTTTGTCGACCTGTATGCGGGAACGGGGGCCGTGGGGATTGAAGCCTTGAGTCGTGGCGCTGCCGGGGCGGTCTTCGTTGAGCACAATCGGTTGGCCCTTGCGATGCTCCACCGAAACCTCGAAGCGTCCGGATTCCGGGACCGGGCTGAGGTGATTCCGATGGAGGTTATCCGGTACCTGCGCCGGGCGGCTGATGGATCACGGCAATTCGATCTGATCTTTCTGGATCCGCCCTACCAGCACACTGACGCAGCGGCGGTCATCGGTTTGATCGCGTCGACGGAGCTTCTTGCGCCGACCGGCATGGTGATTCTGGAACGATCGACGAAGGCCATCCCGATCCAGGTCCCTGTGGGGCTGGCGCTCATTCGCGAGGTTCGGCATGGCGCCGCCGCCCTTCAGCTCTATCGACGGGAGGCAATGTGATGGCGCTGGCTATCTACGCCGGGACGTTCGATCCGTTCACCTTCGGTCACATCGATATCGCCAGGCGGGCTCATCGCCTTTTTCCCCGCCTTGTCATCGCCGTGAGTACGAATCCAGAGAAGGC
>NZ_JAQUOY010000052.1 GCF_028716865.1 Candidatus Methylomirabilis sp.
CTGATATCTGCGAGACGGGATTTGTTGAGGGGACGCTTCTCATTCCTCAGTTCGTCTTGCGGGAGTTGCAGCAGGTTGCCGACTCATCGGATCCGCTGAAACGAAACCGTGGCCGTCGAGGGCTGGATATTCTGCAGAAGATGCAGAAACAGGCCGATGTGCATGTCGAGATCAGCGATATGGATTTTCCGGATATTCGTGAGGTAGACGCGAAATTGGTCGCACTGGCCAAGGCCTTTAATGCCAAGGTCGTGACAAACGATTTCAATCTGAATAAGGTAGCAGTACTGCACGGGATCGGGGTATTGAACATCAACGAGTTGACCAATGCGCTTAAACCCGTTGTCCTTCCTGGTGAGGAAATGCAGGTCTATGTCCTGAAAGAAGGCAAGGAGTACAACCAGGGCATTGCCTACCTTGATGATGGGACGATGGTAGTGGTCGATAGCGGTCGTCGATATATCGGCCAGACTGTCGATGTGCGCGTTACCACGGTGCTGCCGACGACGGCCGGGCGCATGATCTTCTCACGCCTGAAGGAAGAGGCTGAGGCCGCTTAGGAGCAGGGTAAAGGGTTCAGGGTCTAGGGGTTAGGGTTAAGACGGAAACATACGCCCCGGAGATTTCAGATCCTATACCCTAGACGCTATACCCTATGATTGTGACGGCAATTGTTCCCGCGGCGGGAGCGGGGATCCGATTCGGGGGAGCGGTCAAGAAACAGTTTATCGCGCTGGACGGTCTTCCGATACTCAGTCACACATTGCGAGCGCTTGCGGCATCTCATACGCTTGCAGCCATTATCGTTGTGGTTCCCCCAGGGGAAGAGTCAAGAGGCCGAGAGGCGCTGGATCTCGCCAGGATTGATCTAGAGACGGAGGTAGTTCCGGGGGGACAGGCACGGCAGGATTCAGTCTACATCGGTTTGCAGAGGGCGAAGGCGGAGACGGATCTCGTATTGATCCACGACGGCGTTCGCCCTTTCGTTTCACGTGAGGTTGTTCTGGCTACCATCGAAGCCGCGAAAGAATGCGGCGCGGCGGTCGCGGCCGTGCCCGCCATCGATACCATCAAGCGGGTAGATACCGACGACTTCGTGATAGAGACGTTGCCGAGGGGACAGCTCTGGTCGATCCAGACCCCTCAGGTCTTCCGTTACGCACTCCTGATGCAGGCTCACCGGGCGGTTCGGGAGTGCGGGATCATTGCCACCGATGATGCCGCGCTTGTAGAGCGAATAGGGGGAATGGTCAAGGTTGTGAGAGGAAGTTATGAGAATCTCAAGATTACGAGCGAAGAGGATTTGCCTCTCGCCGGCCTGATCCTGAAGCGGCGGAGAGTCCAATGACGGTTGGGATCGGATTCGACACGCACCCACTAGTACCCGGTCGGCGCCTCGTCCTGGGTGGGGTGGAGATTCCATTCGAGAAAGGGCTTGAGGGCCACTCGGATGCGGATGCCTTGGCCCATGCGGTCATCGACGCCATCCTTGGCGCGGCGTGCGCCGGTGATATCGGCTCTTGTTTTGGGACAGACGACCCTCAATACAAGGACGTATCGAGTCTCCTGCTCCTCAGGGAGGCCTTTCGACGCGTGCAGGTCCTTGGCTACACGGTGGGGAACATCGACGCAACGATTATTGCGGAAGCCCCGAGGTTGGCGCCGCATATTGCGCAGATGCGGGCCAACCTCGCAGAGAGCATCGGAACTCCGGTCGAGGGGGTAAGCGTCAAGGCGGCGACGGCGAATCGAGTAGGTGCACTCGGGGCAGGCGACGGTATCGCCTGTCTGGCCATTGCGTCCCTCCAACGCCGTCAGATAACGCCGTAGCATGACGGGGATAGGCATATGGCGCTAGCCATCTACAATACCCTGCGCCAGAAAAAAGAGCTGTTTGAACCGTTCGTACCGGGTGAGGTCCGGATGTACGCCTGTGGACCGACCGTGTATGATCGCGCCCACATCGGCCACGCGCGCGCCGCCCTGACCTTCGACGTGATCTGGCGCTACCTGGAGCTCCGAGGGTACAAGGTCCTCTACGTACGGAATTATACGGATGTGGACGATAAGATTATCCAACGGGCGGCGGAGCTGGGACAGCCGCGAGAATCACTGGTGGAGGAGCAGATCGAGGCCTATCGCCAGGATATGCGGGCTTTGGGGCTCAGAACGCCATCGGAGGAGCCTCGGGCTACGCAACATATCCGGGAGATGATTGAGATCATCCAGGCCTTAATGGTCAAGGGGGTCGCGTATTCCGTGGATGGCGATGTGTATTTCGAGGTCAGGCGAGCGCCTGACTATGGGAAGCTTTCTCATCGAGGTCTCGACGAGTTGCGGGCGGGGGCGAGGGTTGAGGTAGATCCGCGGAAGCGCGATCCCCTCGATTTTGCCTTGTGGAAGGCATCGCGGCCTGGGGAGCCCGCGTGGGAGAGCCCGTGGGGTCCAGGCAGGCCAGGTTGGCATATCGAGTGCTCGGCCATGTCGATGAAATACCTTGGAGAGACCTTTGACATTCACGGTGGGGGGGCTGATCTGATCTTTCCCCATCATGAGAACGAGATTGCGCAGTCGGAGTACGCGACCGGTAAGCCGTTTGCGCGCTACTGGCTCCATAACGGGTTCGTCAACATCCGCGCCGAAAAGATGTCGAAGTCGCTGGGCAATGTCCTGACCGTCCGGGAGCTCCTCGATCGCACCAGCCCTTGTGCGCTCAAGCTGTTCCTGCTCGGAACCCACTATCGGGCGCCCGTAGATTTTTCAGACGATGCGCTGAACAGCGCCAAGGCTGCAGCGGCTCGATTCCATACTGTACTAGATGAGGTGCAGCGTTCCCGAGATACCCAGAGTCCAAGGACTGACCTTTCCCGCATTGATCCCCTCCCTCTTTCGGATCAGATTCGTGAGGCGGAGCAAGAGTTCACGGATGCGATGGATGATGATTTGAATACGCCACGTGCGCTGGCCGCATTGTTTAATCTGACCAGGGGGATAAACGTTGCCCTGAGAGATGCTGATGGTGCGCCGAAGCAATCTCTCGCGCACGCTCTGAGCAAGGCGGGAGACACGTTATGGAAGCTGGGATCGGTGTTGGGCGGCTTATTTGAGGGCCTACGGGAAAAAGTCGAGCGGATCAATAGCACTCCAGGTACTGATGCTTTGGCTGTCGGATCGTCGGTCCCGGTTCTCAGAATATCGGGGGACAATTACTCTAAAGCTCGAGATGCTGTCGAGTTGGCGATTGTATCAAGACAATCTCTGCCGGTGGACGCGATTAAGACTATAGTAGAATATCGCATGCAATGCCGAGAGACGAAGGACTGGGAGACTGCCGACGCAATCCGGGCCTGGTTGGCGGACCTCGGGGTGGTCGTGGACGATACCGCTCATGGGGCTCGCTGGCGAGTAGAAGGCCGCAAGCCGCTAAAGACACAGGCACCATGACGGAGAACATACTGATTGGTCCTCATGCTGTGCTGGAGGCTCTGCGCGCAGGACGGCGCGACATTGAGCGGATCGTCCTGGCCAGGGAACGGTATGATCCCAGGATTACCGAGATCATGAAGCTTGCCAGGGTTAGCGGGGTGCTTGTTAAAAAGGAGAAACGGGAACGGCTTGGCGAATTGGCCGAGGGGTGTGTCCACCAGGGGGTCATGGCCGTTGTGAGTGAGGTGGGCTACAGCGACCCTTTCGAACTGGTCGCCCGAATTAAAGCCAGTTCCTCGCCCCCGCTGCTGCTGTTGCTCGATGGCATTCAGGATCCTCAAAACCTTGGAGCGATCATTCGCACGGCGGAGGCTGCCGGAGTAGACGGGCTCTTCATCTCGAAGCATCGCGCTGTCGGGATAACCCCTGCAGTGGCGAAGGCATCTGCCGGGGCTGTGGAACATCTGCCGGTGGCGAGGGTCGCGGGCTTGCCGGCGTTTCTCGCGTGGCTGAAAGAACAGGGCATCTGGATTCTCGGGGCAGATCCAAGCGCGGCAGGACCACTCTACGAGATTGATTTGCGTATTGCGCTGGCCCTGGTTATCGGGGGCGAGCATCGGGGACTGACGGTGTTAGTACGACAGCGATGCGATCTGCTTGCGAGCATTCCCCTGCGCGGCCGAGTGGCATCTCTGAATGCCGCTGCCGCCGCGGCAGTGTGTCTATTTGAGATCCGGCGCCAGCGAGGCAACATGAAGCAGCTTGTAGCGAATGGGTAAAAAGCTGTGATTATCATCAGAAAATAGCTGCAGTAGAAATTATTGCTTGCTTTTTTATTGCGTTATTCGTAATATTCCTCTTGCGGTTCTGCCACATCCTGCATATATTGAAAGTTTGTGTGCTGGCGTAGCTCAGTTGGCAGAGCAGCTGATTTGTAATCAGCCGGTCAGGGGTTCAAATCCCTTCGCCAGCTCCACGGAGAGCTAGCGTTCAAGGAGATCTCGAAGGGGGATGCGGGGAGATACCCAAGCGGCCAAAGGGGGCAGACTGTAAATCTGCTGGCGTTGCCTTCGGAGGTTCGAACCCTCCTCTCCCCACCATCGGAATGGACTCGAGCAGGAGGCGCCGGTCCAGTTCGGAGGTCGGGTTCTCCCTCTGCAAAAATTCTTCAACGCTTGAGGCAACTGCTACAAGCCTAGGCGGGAATAGCTCAGTTGGCTAGAGCGTCAGCCTTCCAAGCTGAGGGTCGCGGGTTCGAATCCCGTTTCCCGCTCCAGAGGCCGTGTCGATTTGCCATTCGAGCCGACGTGCTTCTCGA
>NZ_JAQUOY010000053.1 GCF_028716865.1 Candidatus Methylomirabilis sp.
GGACGATGGCGGTGGTGCCGACCTTCAGGTAGGTGGCGACCTCCGACATGTTGGAGTCGCCGACAATGACGTGCAGACGGCGGTACTTCTCCTCGTCGGCGTGGGGCTCATCGCGGGTGTTGATGATGCCGCGCGAACTGGTCGTTGCGCCCGAGATCTCCTGGTAGATGTGTTGCGCCCGCTGCGAGATATAGTAGTGATTCCCCATCCGCGTCCGGAGTACCTTGCCCGCGCCGGCGAATACCTGGCGCGTGACGAAGAATGGGATCAACTGCTCCGCCAGCTTGTGGAAGTTCACGCCGCGCTGCACCAGGTAGTTCTCGTGGCAGCCGTAGGTATTCCCGACCGAGTCGGTATTGTTCTTGAAGATGTATATCTCGCAGTAGATACCGTTCTCCTGGAGCTTCTGTTCGGCGCCCAGGAGCAACTCCTCTACGATCCGTTCGCCCGCTTTGTCGTGGACAACGAGGTCCCGCGGGTTATCGCACTCGGGGGTCGCGTACTCAGGATGACAGCCGGTATCCTGATAGAGGCGCGCACCGTTTCTCAGGAAGTCGTTCGTTCCGCGCTGGCGTGAGACCACCTTCTCAAAGAGATAACCCAGCGCGCTTTCAACAGACAGGTTCACCCGTCCCCCGGCCGAGGAAGAGATCAGGCCGTATTCGCTCTCCAGCCCAAGAATACGTTCTTGCATGGCAACTACCTCACCATTATCGTACCGGAAGGCCCTGTAGCGGTCAATCGAATTTCGTAGATATGTGCGAGGTGGAAGGCGCGGGGTGCGCGGCGGGAGAATCGTGCGGATCTATTGCTCGGTATCGGTAAGAATCGCCGTAAGATCGTTGTGGGAAAGGCGACGGAACTTCCGACCGGTCCGACTGCGCTCCAGAACCGCCACCTCCAGACTCTGCGGCTTGACCTTCACGTTGCTCACGGCTTCCAGCGCCCCTGTGGCCAGCCTCAGGGCAGCCTTCTGATCAAGCCCTGCCTCATATTTGTCCTTCAGGTGCAGCCGCAGTTCTTCGGCTTGTCCCCCGATCGCGACAAATCCCTTTTCATCACCGATGCTGCCGTCAAAGGCAATCCGGTACAACTCGTTGGGTAGCCCTCCATCGGCCACCTCCACCACCAGGATCTCCACCTCCAACGGCTTCATCGCTTCACTGAAAATATTTCCGATAGTCTGAGAGTAGGCATTGGCGAGTGACTTGGCCGTCACGTCTTCCCGATCATACGCGAACCCCTTCAGGTCCGCATAGCGAATCCCCGCCTTGCGCAGATTCTCGAACTCGCTGTACCTCCCGGCGCCGGCAAAGGCGATCCGGTCGTAAATCTCGGAGATCTTATTGAGCGAGGCGCTGGGGTTCTCGGCTACCAGCAGCATTCCGTCAGTATACTCCAGCACGATAATCGATTTCCCCTTGGCGATGCCCTTTCGGGCATACTCCGCCTTATCCTGCATCATCTGCTCTGGCGACACATAATAGGGTAGCGCCATTAGATCATGCTCCTCGCTCGGCTTCCCGGCGGCGATCGATGATGGCCTGGCAGATCTCCCTGATGCGGGTCTCCGCCACATCCTGCAGACCCGCCATGGCAGCGAGCTTCACCGTAGGAAAGATTCCGCGAACGAAATCCGGACCCCCGGTCCCGACATCCTCCTCCGCGGCGTCAATCAGCGCCTCCAGCCCGACCGCTATCGCTTCATCCTCAGTCATGCCGGCCCGATAGAGCTTCTTCATAGTGGAACGGGCGTCTTTCCCGCCTGACCCGGTGGCATAGTAATCCGTTTCCTCGTACCTGCCGCCGGTCACGTCGTACTTGAAGATCTTGCCCTCACCGTTTCTGACATCATAGCCGACAAAGAGTGGGATCACCACCAGCCCTTGCATCGCCATCGGCAGGTTGGCTTTGATCATCTGTGACAACTTATTTGCCTTACCCTCCAACGAGAGCATCACACCCTCTAGTTTTTCGTAGTGGGTAAGCTCCACCTCAAACAGTTTGGCCATCTCGATGCACGGGCCGGCAACGCCCGCGATGGCGATGGCTGAGTGATCATCCGCCTTGAATACCTTCTCGATTCGTCGCGACGAGACCTGGTAGCCCTCGGTCGCCTGCCGATCTCCTGCGAGGATCGCCCCATCTCGGTACTTCAAGGCCAGGATGGTGGTCCCGTGAGGGCTCTCCTTCAGTTCCCGGATCTCGGCCTGCGACAGCCCTTCCGGCTGGATCTGCATCTGCGGCAGAAGGTCCGACCGGCTCTGCCGAAGCAGGTCAAAAAAACTCGAACCCGGAACCATGGAATCGAAGAACGAGTGCATCGGCACCTCGAATGGGCGCGCCTGCGTTAGACCGCGATCTTCTCCAACAACTCCGTGGCGGTGTCAGAGCGATCCAGCACCTCGGCTATCAACTTCTGTGTGCCCCTCAATGGCTCGGTCATGGGAACACGTTTCACTGTCGCCTCGCCGGTATCAAAGATCACTGAGCTCCAACTCGCCCCGTAGACCTCGTCGGGATACTTTTGCAGGCACATCCCGCGGAAGTAGGCTCGGGTATCCGAAGGAGGGGTCTTCATAGCCATGAGGATCTCCTCGTCGGTGACGATCCGATCAACAAATCCTTGGCGCTCAAGGGTAAAGTACAGCCCCTTGTCTCGACGGAGATCATGGTACTGCAGGTCCAGCATGAAGACGCGCTGGTCGTCGAAGGAGCAGCCCTTGCGGGTGATGTAGGAGGTGATGAGCCCGTGCTTGATGACCCAGTCGAGCTCGCGGTGGAGCT